>CAZANL010001022.1:0-1500 GCA_964486115.1 uncultured Planctomycetota bacterium | reverse complement strand
CCCGAAACTCCGACCCGCCTCCACCAGGGCGCGAACCGGCATGGCGTGTCTTCCCGTCACGGCTCCCCTGGGGATTTAACATAATGCCCATACTCGGACGTTATGCCAGAACCCAGCTTGTATGTCCTATGCTCCCGAACACGCTCTCTCGCCAAAGCCGATGTCTTCGACTATGTCGAGATGTTCTACAACCGAACCCGACGCCACAGCCACCTTGGCGGCGGCAGCCCCGAGGCGTTCGAGAATGCCTCAAAACGCGCCCTCTGAGTGTCCATGAAACCGGGTGAAGTCCATGAATCGAGAGCAGTCGCATTCCGTTCTCCAACCGCCACTGGCACTGGGGGCGGCCTAATGATGATCGTGAGATCGCGATTATCTGAGGTAGATGCAAGCCGCACAACGCAGAGTTGGCGGTGCAGCAGAACGCCCCAGCAACGTCGGCGTGCGATGTATCTCGACTCGCGTCGATAGAGAGCGTGTAGCAGGCCAGATTCGTGTGGACCCTTGCCTTGGCGGCCGGAGTCGATGCGAACCGGCCGGGAGATTCGACGAAACTCGACTCGCATGTGGGGAAATGCCATGAGAGCGAGGGGTCTCCCATGGTGCGCGGAGTGACCTGAGTACCGTTCCCTTCTGTCGGCGATCCGACTCTCGGACATCTGCCCGCACCACCTGTCGAATTCCGACAGAAGTCCGCTGCGGCCGATCTCTGCGATGGCACATTCTCCAATGGAGCGTTCGATCTCGCGTTCAATTTGCACAGGAGATCCGCTCTGCGCAGTGTCTGCGCCCAGGTGCCTCGGCTTGTGCTGCGTCTCGCTCGTCGGGCCGACGATTGTCAGACCGCGCCCAAGGCCAGCTGATCGACAGGAGTGGAGTGATGCCCCGCAGCTGGTCAGGAAGACGCTGGGAAATCGAGATCGAGGGGAACTCGGTCTCGATCAAGGGGCACGGATCCAGCTTCACGTTGTTCGGAGACGACGCTGCCACCGTCACGCTCGCGCGTTCGTGGTTCAGGTGGTTCCTCTACATCGATGGCCGCCGCACCACGAGGCTGTATGGGATGCGGCGCGCCGCGGTGGATCAGCTGCGTCTCGAGCTGCGGAAAGTCACGCTCGCCGATGACATCGCTCAGGCTGTGACCTGGCGTGAAGAGGTCGAGGCTACGACGTCGACTGCACGGCAGGAGCAACGCTGGGTCTCTCGCGAACGTGTTGACCAGCTCGTCGGGATGCAGCCTCGAAGTGATCTGCGGGAGGTCGTTCGCGCCGCTGAGATCGAACCGCTCCTGTCATCTGAAGAGCTTCGCGCGATCGCGGAGGCGCGGCTCGATGTGCGGAAGGCTTTCGATGATCTGAACGAGCACACTCTTCGCTCGGAGCTTCGAGACCGGCGAGAGTTCTTCGAGAAGATCGAGAAGAGTCCGCTGACCGAGGAGCAGGCCCTGACCTGACCCCCTCATATCGATCCGGCATGTATATTCGGATCGAGCAAGGAGCA
>CAZANL010001021.1:0-1503 GCA_964486115.1 uncultured Planctomycetota bacterium | reverse complement strand
AACATCAGCTGGGCCATGCCCTCCGATTCCGCCAGCGGGCCGAACGCCTGGGCCGTCGTCCCGCCGATGTCGAACGGTTCGCTGCGATACCAGCGCAGATAGGCTCGGGCCAGGTCGTCAAGCTCGAAGCCGCGGCGGTCCACCAGGCTGCGGGCCAGCGCCAGCGCCAGCTCCGTGTCGTCGGTGACCTGCCCCGGGAGCAGCGAGAACGGTCCGCCGCCGACGATCTCCCGCACGCCGTCGGGGTGGCGACGGGCGATCTCGTCGGCGGGCTGAAATTCCACCGTCGTGCCCAGCGCGTCCCCGGCCGCCTGGCCGAGCAGGGCGCCGCGGGCTCTGGAGAGTCGGTCGGCTGGTCGTGCGTTCATGGGTGTCTGGTCGTGGGCTGTGATTATACAGATCCGGCTGATGATCCGCAGCCTGACCCGGATCGCGTCAGCAGTCGGCCGCTGCCGGTTCTCGCTCAGGTTCCGTCGGAGGATCTTTCTTCTCTTTCTGTCGAGACGATCTGCCGCATTCCCTGCACAGGCAGTAGAGACCGGTCATCAGACGATGGCGCTCGGCCGATAGCTCAGAGAGGTCCAAGATGAAAGATGTCCTGCTGTTCATTCTGTTGTGCGCCGTCCTGTTGCCGTCGACGGCTTGGGGGCAGGTTGCCGAGACGCAGGTTGTCGGGCTGACCCGGTTGACGGTGCCCCAGCTGATCCAGCGGCTCGACCGTCCCAGCTATCAGGCTCGCCTGCGAGCCGCCCGGGAGCTGGTGCGGCGCGGCAAGCCGGCTCTGCCCGCGTTGACCCGGCTTCTGGCAAACCCCGCCGTGTCGCTGGAGGCGCGGACGCGGGGCCGGGACGCGGTCGTGCGGATCCACGCCTCGCTGCTGACCGCGTTGAAAGCGACCTTGGTCACCGACGACGGTCGCGTTCCGCTGCCGTTCGAGTGGGGCACGACTCGGGTGCCGCTGCGCTGCTTTACCGGGCTGGAACAGCTCGACCTGGCCAACACCCGGATCTCCGACGACTGTCTGGCCGAGCTCTCGGGGCTGGTCCAGCTCAGGCGGCTCGACCTGAGTGACGCTCGCATCACCGACGCCGGGCTGGTGCATCTCGCCGGCCTGACCCGATTGGAGGCGCTCGACCTGCGTGACTACGAGCAGGACTCCCGGGTCACCGGCTCCGGGCTGGTGCACCTCAAGCGACTGGCCAGGCTGAAGGCGCTCTGCCTGAGCGGGACAAAAGTCACCGACGCCGGGCTGGCGCATCTTCAGCGTCTGACCGCGCTCGAGGTTCTCGATCTGGGGGGGCTGCGGATCACCGGTGCCGGGCTGGCCCAGCTCCAGGGACTCACGCGGCTGAGATGCCTGCGGCTGGATGGAACCAAGATCTCCGACGCCGGACTGGCCCATCTCCAGCGCTTGACCCGGCTCGAGGAGCTGGAGCTACGCGGGACCTCGATCGGTGACGCCGGGCTGGTCCATCTGCGGGGGCTGAGCCGCCTGGAGCGGCT
>CAZANL010001020.1:0-1506 GCA_964486115.1 uncultured Planctomycetota bacterium | reverse complement strand
GAAGGGTGAAGAGGGTTTGAGAAGGTTGAAGAGGGTTGGAGAAGGTTGGAGAAGGAGTCCGGGGACAAGCAGGAGTCCGGGGACAAGCAGGGGTCCGGGGACAAGCAGGGGTCCGGGGACAAGCAGAAGAACAAGAAGCAGTAACTAACCAACCATCGCGCCCTCAGTCAGGGGCGCCAGAGTGTGGCGACTCCGTTCTCGGTCACGGCCAGGATCCAGTCCGCGTCGCGGGAGACGGCAACCGAGTAGGTCGGGAACCGGCCGCCCCTGAAGGTGTGCAGCACTTTCGCGTTCTTACCCAATCGCCAGATTGCCAACCTGCTGTCTGTTGCCCCGGTGACCATGTGACTGGCGCCGGGGAAGAGATCCAGGGAGATGACACGGCCCGCGTGGCCGGTGAGCTTGAACTCCTTGCCGCCAAAACGGAACCAGGACTGCGTCTGTTCGCCGGTGGCGATGAGATTATCCTTCGGTATCAGCCGAAGTATTTTGAGCTCACCGATATCGGTCGTGTGTACGCTCTTGGGGGTGTTCTTGCGGCCAATTACCCTGCGGAGCATGCCGTCGTCGTAACCGACGCCCAGGATCAGGCCACCTGGATCGAAGGCCAGGCCGCTGATCTGGGCCCCTCCGGAGGGAACCGACCACTCCCAGGTTTTCTTACTGCGGATTTCGTGGAATGTGACCTTGTTGCCATAGCCGACAGCGACGACCTTGCCATCAGCCCGGAGAGCAACCGGCAGGTCACGGATCATCTTGAGCTTGCCCGTCGGTTTCCCGTCCCGAAGACGATAGAATAGTAACTTGTCAACGAACTTGACGAGGATCCGGTCCGCCGCGACCCACATGTTCCGTGAAAGCGAGGGGATCTGCGTCCGCCAGATTTCTCGACCATCAGGTGAGTCGAGGCGCACGAGAACACGTTCGCCCAACAAAAGCACACCGCTGGACGGCGTCACGCGTGCAACCGACCAGCTTCCCTTGAGCGTCGTCCCGCCTGGATCCTTGGACCAGAGGTCCTGAATCGGTTGCCAGATCTGTTTGTTTCGCTGATAGGCCCAACCCGCGGCGACTGCATCGTCGTGACCTCGCCACGCGCCCCTGATGAGGTTTCCGTGGCCGGCCGCTGCTGCCTTGAGGATCGTGGACCAGGCACCTCCTGCATAAACGCGTCCGATGCGCTCCGCCTGGGGTGGGGTCAGCCATTCATCGGATTTGATGTCATAGTACATGGCGCCCTTGGCCTGCGCCTGCTCCCGGCTGGCATACCAGTTGAAGCCATGCTCGACGAACATCCCCCGAAGACGATCGAGACTGCTGGAGTCGATCCTGTTGCTCAGAGTCTGGAGCCCCACCTGATCGCCGCTGGCGAGCGCCTCGAGCCACTTCAGCAGTGAACCCTCCTGGACGATGGCAGTCCGAAGCCAGTCCAGCGAAGCGATACGGCTCTGTCGGGTTTTCCTCATCGACAAGAACTTCGGCTTTGTGTTGCGCAATCTCGACGCC
>CAZANL010001019.1:0-1507 GCA_964486115.1 uncultured Planctomycetota bacterium | reverse complement strand
GTTGCCCACCGGTGGAGCGCCACCCTGTTTGGCCTTCATCTTGCGAGCTAGCTCGGTACGGGTCATCCACACGCCTTCGTGCTTGACGTGGCCCAAGATCTCGCGGGCTTCCGCATGATCCTTGTCCAGCTTGGCCACCATCTGCGCCACTTCCCTGGCCTGCCCGTCGAGGCTGTTGCTGAGGCACCATTCGATCAGCTTCATGTGAGCTTCGATGTCGGCCTTGTCGAGCTTGGTTTTTTTCTCAGCGAAGAGCTGCTCTTTGGTCTGGCCCTTGGTGATCTTCTTCACCGTGCTCTTGGCAAACTTCATCTTGGCGAACTTCGTCTTGATGACGACGTGGTCTTCGGTGTTCTCGACGATCACGCCCTCGAAGCTGCGGCCATCGAAGAGTAGCACCTTGTCGGCGGCGGCCGAGGCGATGCAGCAGGTCAGGGCCAGTATGGCGAATGTGAGCGTACGCAGCATGGTTTCCTCCGTCAGGAGCTTTTCACGTATCGGTCCAGAACAAACGGACGAGCAACGGCCCTGCGGTCCGGGGCGGGTACAGCGTCCAGCAGGTAACGGATGACCCCCTCGGCGGTCACGCCGTCCACCTCTGCGTGGTAATTCAT
The DNA here is from genome assembly GCA_964486115.1 of uncultured Planctomycetota bacterium. GTDB lineage: Bacteria > Planctomycetota > JACQVV01 > JACQVV01 > CAZANL01 > CAZANL01. Next base: position 893 of record CAZANL010001019.1, on the reverse strand, counting down.
CAGTACACGATGTCGGAAGATCGCTGGGAGCACCGCCCGCACGTCCTCCGGCAGGACCCGCTGGCGGCCATGTAGCAGTGCGCGGGCCTTGGCCCCCAGGATCAAGTGCTGTGTGCCTCTCGGTCCAGGGCCCCACTGAACCCATTCCCGGATTTCGCTGTCGGGTGGGGCCATGCAGGGGCGAGCGGCCCGGGTCAGAGCGATCGCATAATCGGTGATCTGGTGTTCGGTCGGAAGGCTGCGGACCGCTTGAATCAATTGCAGGATTCGCGAACGATCCAGCACCGACTCAAGCGGCCTCGGCGGGCGGCTGATCGTCATCCGCACGATCTGGTGCTCCTGCGCCTCGGTCGGATAGTCGACCCAGATGAAGAACATGAAGCGGTCCATCTGGGACACCGGCAGGGGGTAGGTCCCCTCTTGTTCGATCGGGTTCTGTGTGGCCAGCACGAAGAACGGCTGGTCCATTTGATGCTTGTCACCGACCGACGTGACCTGGCCCTCCTCCATTGCTTCGAGCAGGGCCGACTGTGTCTTCGGGGGGGTGCGGTTGATCTCGTCCGCCAGCAGCACATTGGTGAAGATCGGCCCCTTGAGGAACTGGTAGGTTCGCGTTCCGGTGCTCCGGTTTTCAATCAGCACCTCTGTCCCGGTGATGTCGGAGGGCATCAGATCTGGAGTGAACTGAATGCGGGTGAAGTCGAGCGACAGCAACTCGGACAGCGAACGGATCAACAGTGTCTTGGCCAGGCCCGGTACGCCTACCAGCAAGCAGTGGCCGCCGCTGAACAGGCCGATCAGCAGGTGCTCGATCACGCCCTCCATACCGACGATCCGCCGGGAGAGCTGGCTGCGAATGGCGCTGGCCGCATCTCCCAGGTGGCGGGCTGCCT
>CAZANL010001018.1:0-1512 GCA_964486115.1 uncultured Planctomycetota bacterium | reverse complement strand
GTCCATCACGGCCGCCATCCGTTCGGCGAAGTGCATCCGTGTCGCAGCACGAGTCGTCGGCCGGCTCCTTCCGGTCAGCTTGGCCTCTGGAATCAGGATCCGCCGCTCGAGCAGCTCTTCGTGCTCCTTCATGCTGGTCCGCTTGACCAGTTTGATCAGCCCGAGAAACTGTGCCTCCGCCGCCCGTTCGTAGAAGTCACCAGCCTGCCCTGCGACCCGCTGGAACCAACGGCCCAGGATCAGGCTCATGAAGCAGAGGATGCCCAGGATGATGATCGGGAGCCCGAGAAACGTCTCGACGGTGGTCGCCAGCGTGCGCAGACCGGGAACAATGCTGGCCAGACCGGTCAGCAGCGCCATGACCAGCCCCAGGATCAACAAGCGCTTGGCCGGCCGCTCAGTCGTCTTGGCAATCGCGGCACCCAGCCGATCGATCAGCAAGGAGGCGCTGATCACCCCATAGAGATCTTAAAGCCAGTAGAGCGTGGAAAGCAGGCGCTCCATCCCTCGCCCCAGAGCGTGCGCACTACGCGTCAGCAGATCCGTATCGTCCTCGGCGACGGAGCGAGCGCGGGCGACATCTCTCAGCAGGGGAAGCCTGCGCAGGACGGGCAGTGAGGCAACCTGTGTCACGCGAGCCACCCGGCGAGTGAATGCCGCGCCAAACTGCTCCTCCAAACCGTCCGCATCTAGCCGGGTCAGAGCCTCGATCACCTGCTCCACGCGTATATCCCGCAGATGGCCCAGCTGTGGCCCCCGATGGCTGACACCGGCGTGGATATCGAACAACTCGAGCCGCGCCCCCACCAGCTTTACCCGACGCACGAGCAAACGGCGCCGCTCGCCCGAGGTGAGCCGCTGACTGACGGCGCGTACGACCCCTCGGACCTTGAGCTGCAGTGTGTTGACCCGGTATTGCAGATCCCGCTGTTCACCTTCCTCGACCGGATCGAAAAAGACGATGTTGCGGTTGATCAACGAACCGTAGCGACGCACCACTCGATCCATCCCACGCAGCGAGAAGATTGCCACACGCAGCACCTGAATCAGCGGGCGAGCAACGCGGATGTAACGAGCAAGCCGCGGCAGCCGCGCCAGACGGGCTGCCCGCACGGCCGTCACATGACTGGCCGCCGCACCGGTCTGGCTGACAACACCGGCCCAGACCGCGAACAACCCAAAGGGAATCGAGGGCAGCAAGTCGATCAGCGAGTGGCGCAAGAAGTAGTTGATTCGGGCAGGCGAATAACTCAGCTTGAGGAAGAACTCGAACAGGAGCACCCCACAGATCGCTGCGTCGAGATAGGCCAGTCGCCGGACATCGTGGTTCGTCAACTCCCAGACCATCTCCCCCAACAGCAAAGTGCAGACCGCCATGATCAGTAACAGCACAGTGTTTTCGAGGACGCTGACGAAGCGCCCACCGAACCGTTTCTCCAGCCGACAGTGGATCGTCTTGTCGACCCACTCGTTGAACAAGCGACGACGGTAGCGGGCGAGCGTCCGCCCGGT
>CAZANL010001017.1:0-1515 GCA_964486115.1 uncultured Planctomycetota bacterium | reverse complement strand
CGAAAGGCGACCGATGGCATGTCGATCGAGCAGCTGGCCACCCGACTGCTGGCTCGCCTCGAGATCAAGGCTCGCCGCAGTCCGCCGGCCTGGTCGGTACGCCAGCAGGCGCCACGGTTCACCTTCGCAGTCGTCAGCGACATCCACCTCAGCCGGACCGATCGCTGGATCCGTCTGGCGATGCGCGAGCTCAACCGGCTCGGGCCGGCGTTCGTCGTCATCACCGGGGACAACGTCGTCCGACCGACCATCACCCAGCACCGACGCCTCAAGCGCCTGCTGGACCAGGGACTGCGTTGCCGCTACCACATCCTCAAGGGAGACAACGACGCCCGCAACTACTCCCAGGTCTTCGGGCCGACGCACTGGAGCTTTCTCTACGGGGGAGTGCATTTCCTCGGCTCAGGGCTGGACGTTGACGCCGAGGGGCACGGCATCGGCTTCCTCGACGACAGTACCTTCTCCTGGTTGCGGACGCGGCTGAGAACCCACCGAGATCGCCCGACGCTCTATTTCCAGCACGAGAACGTCTGGCCCCCGACCTTTCTCCACGCGCCCCGGCTGGGTCTGATGCTGCTGCTCCAGCCCCAGGTGGCCGCCACCATCACCGGCCACCTACATGCCGACCTCGGCTTTCGGGTGGGAAGGACGTACCACCTGATCGTCCCGGCCCTCAAGAACGAGCGCCACGCTTTCAAATTCTGCCGGGTCTACCGTGATGGGGTGGTGGTTCAGACTGCCGAGTGGGCCGACGGGCGCTATACCCTGGTCCAGAAATGGCAGCACCTCCGCTTCACGGGCAGGCATCAACTCGCGCAACCGCCCAAGGGGCTGACCGACTACCTGGCGCTGCCGCCCCGGCCAACTCGCTTCGACGACAACCTGACCCGTCGCTGGCAGACGATCCGGCAGGCGGTCGACCGCTGGAGTCGCCGGCTGCGCCGCTAGCCCCCCCGAGCTCGACGGCGATCCGCTCAGGGCTCGTCGGGCAGATCCGGTTCGTCGTCGATCTGCCCCGCGGCATAGAGCGGACTGCCCTCTTCGAGCATCAGCTTGTTGTCGATCTCCGCCAGCAGGTGCTCGAGCGCCTCCTCCGAGAGAATGCCCTGTCGCGCCCCCTCCTCCACCGCGGCCCGCTCGGCCAGCAGCATTGCGTGCGCGACCTTGCGGTACTCCGTCTCCTTGAGCTCGTAGTGCTGGTTCAGCAGACTCTCGGTCGAGCCGGACAATGCGGTCAGCTGGGCGTCCAGCTGCTGGCGCAATCCCTCGTGCAGTTGCGGTGCCACCTCCCCCTTGGCAAACAGCTCCTCGAGCTGATAGCTGGCGGCCTTCAAGCTGATCGTGCGCCCGCGCAACAGCTCGTACTCACGCTCGATCTTCGGCACCCGGGTGAAGCCGAGCGCGTGCAGCAGCCAGCTGATCGACAACCCCTGCACCAGCAGCGAGAGCAAGACCACCCCCGAGATGATCTGGGTGATCTCCTGCTGGCTGAACGACTTGTCGCCGGCCTGGAGC
>CAZANL010001016.1:0-1515 GCA_964486115.1 uncultured Planctomycetota bacterium | reverse complement strand
CCTGGACGAGACCCCGGTCACCGGCACCGGGCTGGTGCACCTCCAGGGCCTGACCCGGCTGAAACGTCTCGACCTGCGCGCCACCCCGGTCAGTGGCGCCGGGCTGGTGCAGCTCCGGGCGCTGACCCAGCTGGAGGGGCTGAATCTGGGCGATACCCGGATCACCCGGGTCGAGATCCAGGGCCTGCGCAAGGTGCTGGTCAACTGCGACATCCGCTGGCGCCCGGCCACTGATGATCAGGGGGAGGTGGTGGACCGGTAGTGGGGGGGGCTAGGTCTGCGGGTGATAGCGGACGACGGTCACCTCGAGTGGTGGGTCCAGCGAGGTGGCTAATTTGAGGTAGACGTGACGTCAACGACGCACCTGCGTTACCGCGCACCAATCCCGGGCCCGGGTCATCCCGACATACAGCAGACACGTCTCTTTGCGGTCCCAGACCGCCTTGTCTCCCGCATCTCCTTTGCCGTGCCAGGAGGCGGGGATCGCCTGCGCGCCGAAGATGATCACGCGGGGCGCTTCGAGTCCCTTGGCCCGGTGCAGCGTGCAGAGCAGAAGGTTCTGCTCGGCAGTGACCTGCTGCTCGCCGCCCAGTCGAGTTGGTGTGAGGCCACGGGTAGCGAGCAGGTCCACCAGTTTTTTCAGCAGGGAGTTGGTTCGGGCCAGCAGCAGTGTCCGCGTGTCGGGATGCTCTCGCACGGCGGCGGCGATCCAGTCCGCTTCGGCCTCCGCGCTGTCGAAGGCCATGCGGATGGGCGTCGGGCCAGCCCGCAGTGACCGATAGCCATCGAGGGGGTTCTTGTCCTCGTCCAGCGCGTCGACGTCGAGCCCCTTGACCGCCGCGACGGCGGCGCGGCGAATACCCTCGGTGGTGCGGTAGTTGAGCCGCAGCTTCGCGGCGCGCCCACGCACGTTGATGCCGCAGCCGACCAGTGAGATCGGCGCGCTGTAGATCCGCTGGTGTCCGTCACCGCAGAGAAACAGGCTATCCGGGCCGTCGGTCAGCGCGGCGAGCAGTCGCAGCTCGGGAGCGCCGACGTCCTGGATCTCGTCGCAGATCACAGCGGCGTAGGGTCGTTCGGCTACCCCTTCGGCGAGCAGCTGGGCGGCCTGACGGGCCAATGTCGATCCGTCGCCGCCGCCTCGCTCGGCGAGGGCCTGCTCGTAGGCCGAGAAGACCTTCCAGGCTTGCGCGCGCTGAGCGCGGTTCAGACGGCTCTTGCGACCGGCCCGGCTCACCCGCAGGTAGTCTTCCTCGGTCCACACTCCGTGACGCGACAGCACGTGCTCGCGCTCGGAGGTGTAGAACTCCCGAGGGCGGTCGAGCGTCTCGTGCGCCAGCGCCTCGTCCCAGCACGCATCGGCGATCTGACCCACGAGCAGGGCGCTCGGTCGTCCGGCGGATTCCAAGACGTGCTGGGCTACGCCGGTCAACGTCTCGGTGAGGAGATTGTCGCCGACGTCGAGCAGCTGCAGCGAATGAGCCAGCTGCTGTGTCAGCACGCGGCTGAAGGTGG
>CAZANL010001015.1:0-1516 GCA_964486115.1 uncultured Planctomycetota bacterium | reverse complement strand
GCTTTTATACCATTTTTATCCGGCTTCGCACTCTTGCGTTGTCCCGGTTGGATCGACCTGCCGACGTGACCTCCAGACGGGTGTGGCGCTCGCTCAGGGCTGATCCAGGCGGAGTGCGAACTGACGCGCATTTTCGGCAGCGTTGTGGTGGACCCGACCGAGGAAGTAGGCGTAGACCGCGCGACCTCGGCTGAGGTGGCCGTCGATCCGACCGGCGAGCGCGTAGATCTCGTCCGAGGTGTATCGCTCGGCCGTGTAGCGTACGTAGAGGAAATCCCCGGTGATCCACTCCGGGGCCACTCGGCCAGCCAGATCGTGGAGGCAGAACGCCAGGTTACGCTCCTCGAGGAAGTTACGGGTCCGCTCCTTGTACCAGTCACTCCGCTCGAACTGGATCACGTGGCGGTAGCCTTCGGGGAGCCGGTCGAGATGCCCGGCCAGCTTGGTCGGGCTATAGGGGAAGTCCTCGGGGATCCGGTGCAGCACGGCCCCGAGTCGGTCTTCCAGTGGTTCGATGAGGCCATAGAAGGCCTCGTTCGAGTCACCCAACAGGGCCCCTGCCGGAGCGATGACCGAGATACTGCCGTCAGTCGGAACGGTCTCGATCAGGGTCGCGAGGAGGGCGCTGTCAGTAGCCCCGGTGAGCGTGACCTCGATCGAGGGGAACCGATCGAAGTAGTCGGGGAGTTTCTCGGGGGTCAGGCCATGATTACTGGTGCCGATCTGCGTTCGCATCGACACAGACTACAAGATGTGCGGGAGGTCGTCAAATCAGCGGAATAATCGCCTGCTCGGGCTCGTATTGGACGGTGAACGAGATGATCAGGAGGACGGACTGATGCGACTGAACCACTGGCTGTCTATCGGACTCATGCTGATCGGAAGCGCGACGGCAGGGGGGATTGAACCGCCTGGGGCCGATGTGGACCGCTGGCTTCGTCGACTGGGCTCCCGCTCATGGCGGGTGCGGGATCGGGCGACACGATTGCTGCTTGCGGGGCAACTGCGCGGCGATTCGTCGCTCCGGCAGGGGTTGAAGGTGGGGGATCTGGAGGTGCGGCGTCGCTGCCGAGCCATTTTGCTGAGTCGGCTATCGAGGACCGCAGCTCACCTCGCCCTCCAGGCTGAGATCCGCTCGCTCGAGCACTGGCTGAGGAGTGGCCGCCTGGGCTGACTGGGCCCGCAGCCGATCGTGGATCGGATAGCGGAGCTGGGAAGCAGTCTCGAACGACTTCGAAAGAGACACCTGCGTGGTGCGGGTATTACGGGATCCGAACAGCGGGCGCTGATGCAAACCCTCCGGTCCCACAGCCTGAGTCGTGAGCTGGTGTATTCGACTGTGTGGATGAGCCAACTTAGCTGCCCCTACTGAATCTGATGCTCGAACAGCGGTCCGGGCCGTAACTATGAACGACACGATTCCTTTACGGAGAAGATACGCATGCAACTGAACCGATGGATCTATCTCGGAATCCTGATGATCGGAAGCGTGGGGGGGGGCGGGGGGTGAGATGTC
>CAZANL010001014.1:0-1526 GCA_964486115.1 uncultured Planctomycetota bacterium | reverse complement strand
CCAGATCGTCAACTCCGTCCCAGGCGACAGACCATCGACCAGATGACCGAGCGCGCTACGCACCACCTCCATCTTGTTCCTGCTCATGCTTCCAGAGCTATCGATCAGCACCGCGACTGCAGCCGGAGGCCGGGGTTTGGAGCGCGGGCGCAAATTGACCGGCAAGCGGTTTTCCAGCGGGCGCTCGATCCAGCCGCCATCCGCCAGGCTGCGCCTCCCGCCCAGAAACAAACATCCCCCCCCCCTGCGGATGAAGTCGAGCAGCCGCCGCTCCACATCCGGGGTGAACGAGTCGGCCGAAAGGTCGTCCAGCACGACGGCGGAAACCCCCTCTTCGAAGTGTCCATCGGTCAATTCGGCGGGACGGACGAACTGGATCTGTGCGTATCTCGCCAGAGCCCGGGCCACTGGCGTGCTTCGGCCCAGCCAGATCACACCCGGCTTGCCCCCGATCCTTCGCCGCAAATGAAACCGGTTGTTTCCCTGGGTGATCTCTCCCTTGGCAGGGATCAAGGTCACCTGGTAGTCCACCAGACCAAGCTCGTCAACGCGGTCCGCTACCAGGACCGTGACCCGACCGACACCGCCTATCGACACCGGCTCCTGAGCAACCAGTCGACCTCCCCGCTCGACTCGCAACGTCCCCTCTGAGGGAGCGGTCGCAGCCAGCTGGACTGCCAGTGAGAAACGCACCCCGAGTCCCAGCCTGGGCGGTGTTCGAACGCTCAGAATGCGCATGTCCGAACGAACAGCGGGACGAAGTACGAACACCCGCTTGCCGCTTGGCGCGACCCAAGGCGGGCCACGCGGAGAATCGATCCCGTCGGAGAACAACACCACGTCCGCCGGCCCCGGCTCGAGCGTGCTCACAAAGCTGAGTGCCTCCCCAACAGAGGTGGCGTCAGGATCCACGACTGCGGTTTTCAGCCGGCCCAACTCCTCCACCAGTTGGTCAGGGGCGATCGGCCCCGCTGCCAGTGCTGGTTGCTTGCCGAAAGGTACGATCCAGAGACGGTCCCTCTCTCGCAGACGCCCCACCAGACCCTGTAGTTTCTTCCACCCCTCATCTCCCCGGCAACTCGCGGAGCGATCGATCAGCAGAAAGACCCGACGACCTTCGGCTCGCGCACCAGCGCGGGGACCCGCCGCCGCGATTGCCACGAGCGTCAACAGCAGCATCAACCAGATTCTCAGCGGCCACGAACAGACGCCTCGCAGCAGCCAGAGAAGCACTGGCGAAAGCCCCAGCAAAATCAGTGCGAGAGGTTGTGAAAAGCTCACCGATTGACTACTTTCCGTTCTCCGGTTCGGAAGCGAGCCCCAATCCTGCAAATCGTGAAAAGCTCACCGAACAACCATTTTAAACGTTTTCTACCAAGATACGGCTTAACCCTTTTATCAACTCCCTACCTTCTATACAGTGGTCCCATGTCAGGTGCTATTGACTTGTTCTTCGGCCCCCCCGGCGCGCGACGCGCTCTTGTCGTCGCCGGCGCTTGCGGCAACGTTGGCTTCGGCAAGCTCGG
>CAZANL010001013.1:0-1536 GCA_964486115.1 uncultured Planctomycetota bacterium | reverse complement strand
GCCTCGACCAACCGAGCTCCCTCGGACAGCGCCCCGTTGGCGATCGCGTCCTGAATCATCAAGAGCACGGGTCGGTCCTTGACCGAGTAGGGGTTGAACAGCTCGAGCTTGGCCAGCAGGTTGCCCGGCGAGTCTGGCGCAAATCGGGTCAGCCGCAGCAGCGGCGTACAGCCGATCGCCTGGGTGATGTCGTCCAGTATCACGCCGAGAAGTCCCTGGGGTAAAAGAACGGACCGTGCAGTCCATCGGGCTCGTGAGTCGAACGGGTCATTCTCCCCCCTCCGGGCATCGTGTCATTGTCGTCAAGGAACCGTCATCTCGCGTGGCGGTCTGGCCTCATCGAAAGCCGGATGCCACGAACGCCTCGGGTTCACGTCGAGGCATTGTGCGGCTCGCTGAGTGACGATCAGCGACGTCCTGACCAGCCCTCGAGCAGTGCCTCCCCGTGCTCGGGTCAGTCTACTCCTTTCCCTCCGTGCTGGCCAGAGTGGGTGCCAGAGGCATCCACGGGAGATCCTGATGGGTGTGGCATGGGCATCCCGGGCAACTCAGTCGCCGGTCAGCAATTCCTGCCGGATCTGGACGAAGACATCGAGGGGTTCGTCGAGGGGACGTCCGGGCAGGGGTTGCACGGCGGGCTTCAGCGACCAGTGGCCGAGGGTGATCCACTCACCGGGTGGCGGCGTGGAGGTGACAGGATTCTCCGGAACACGAATTTCGATCCAGAGTTCAATTCGCCGCCGAGAGCTTTCGAATGCGCGAGCCTCCTGCTGGAGCCGACCGGCCGACGCCCGCTGAACTTCTGTCAAGGGGAAGAACTCCAGCAGGAACAGCTCCAGCCGGCTGTAGTCGTCGCCGTCCCAGACGTCCGGTCCGATCAGCCCAATGACCCGTGGCCGGACTGCTCCGCTGCGCTGTCCGATACCGTGAGCCACCTCTCGCCAGGTCGACTTGATGGGGGGGGTGCAAAGCTCGCTGTCGAGCGTGTTCCAGCTCGGCGCCGCTCCGATGCTGGCCGACAGGCAGACCCAGCCGGCGACCAGCAGTGCACCGACACTCAGCGGGGCACTCAACCGGCGCTGCATCTGAGCGAAGCCGACCGCTGCCAATACACAGATTGCAGGGAGCGCGGGCAGGTAGTACCGCATCCACTTGGTGCCGACGAGGGTGAAGATCAGCGTGCCGAGTAGCCACCAGGACCAGAGAAGTCCGCTGCGTCGGTCCGTCTTGAACAGGGACCAGAGGATGCCGGCCGCCAGCGCGAAGTTGAGTGGCCGGCCGATCCAGTCCCAGCTGCCGCCAAGGTAGAAGGTGGCCCAGCGCCACGTCCAGCGCTCGTCGAGGGCGCTGTGTGGGTTCCCCTGGGCCACATGGAACTGGATGTATTGGGTGAGCGTGGTCCATTCGCCGAACCAGAAGCAGGCGGTCGTGATTCCGAAACCGAGGGTCAGCCACGCGGTCTGGCGGAAGATCTGGGATTTCGAGATCCGTGTGTCATCAAAGGCCAGCAAGAGCGCGGGTAGGAGCAATGCTCCC
>CAZANL010001012.1:0-1544 GCA_964486115.1 uncultured Planctomycetota bacterium | reverse complement strand
TCGCAGTCTTTTGGATCTGCTCGATACTGTGGCGCACCTGGGAATCCTCTTCCATGTCGAGCAACGCCAACTCGGCGTTGCCCAGGATGCCGCCGAGCAGGTTATTGAAATCATGTGCCGTCCCACCCGCCAGGACACCGAGACTCTCGAGTTTCTGGGTGTGCTCGATCCGTCTGGTGAACCGCTTCCGCTGCTCTTCGGCCAACCACTGCTGGGTAATGTCTTGCGCCACGCCGGCGACACGGTAAATCACCCCGTGTTCATCACGTACGGGGAAGGCACGGGCGGCGACCCGACGGACCGACCCGTCAGCCCATACCAAACGGAAGGTCTCGTCAAAACCCACCCAACCTTCCGTCACGGTCAATGCAGCGACGATCCGCTCCTGATCCTGTTCGTGAACCGCATCCAGCAAGGAACTCGGCGACTCGATCAGACTCTGGCAGCTGCGACCCCAGATCTCCTCGTAGGCCGGACTGACATAGATGATCTCGTCCATGCTCGAGTTCGCCATCCAGAACATCTCCTGGACATGGTGCGCGAGCTGGTGGAACCGACCCTCGCTTTCCATCAACGCCAGATGCGCCTCTGAGAGCTCCTGGTTGGCCTGCTTGAGTTCCAATAGCAGCTTCTCGTTCTCTAGCCCGGTCCGCATCGTCTTCCATGCGCGCGCCACCGCACCCTCGAGACTCTCGGGCAACACCGGCTTCTCGAGCAGGTCGTAGGCTCCCTCCTTGAGCGCCGCGAGCGCAGAATCCTTGGTGGCAAAGCCAGTCATCACGATGCCAATGATCGTTGGCCAGATTTCCTTGGCCTGACGCAGCAGATCCATGCCATACATCTCGGGCATGACCAGATCGGTGATCAGGATCTCGTGCGGCATCTCCTCGAGCAGCCGCAGCGCCTCATGGGGCGAGGTCGTTGCGGAGACCGGGTACTGGTCCTCCAGTGCGTCACAGAGGACATCGAGCACCAACCGCTCGTCATCGACGACCAGCAGACGTGGAGCATCCGGAATGTACAGAGCAGCCTCCTCTGGATCGAGGGGGTCGGCTGGGGCCCGTAGCGCCATAGTGTATTAGTATACACTCGATAGTTCTTCCCCACTTGGCAAGAGATGTATGATACCGATGATGTGTTCAACGGTAGCGACCTCGTTTCTGCCCCTCACGCCACAACGCGCGCGTCGGGTCTGGCAAAGTGGAAGCGGCAACGCAACCCAAACCTATTTCCGATATACGCTGAGAAATGGCAGACGGCCAAGATCCGCGTAATTCCAAACCGGATCCGGCCCGGGAAAGAACGAGCCAGCTTCCTGTCAGGGCGACTTCTACCCCCCAGGTGACACCCGCGAATCGGCGCGACCGATTCGCGACGTTGGGACTGTATCTCATCCTGACTTTCCTGCTCGTCTGGCTGGCCTGGACGGGCGAAGCGGGACCCTTCTGGGGGCAGGTGGACGCGGCCGGCTCACCGCTGTATCGCGAGCGACTCGAACAGGCGATCCAGGAGATGGGTCGATGATCCGAGCCGCTCTCCTTGCG
>CAZANL010001011.1:0-1546 GCA_964486115.1 uncultured Planctomycetota bacterium | reverse complement strand
TCAGCACGGCAACGAGTTTCACCCCCGCCAGGGAGTGTGCGCTTTCGAGCAGGTTCTTGAGAACGGGCCTGTACTGATTCAGGTGGTCCTGACACTCTTTTTCCGGCGGCGTCGCCCCGTGTGCATAGCTGTTGCGGAAGCTGATCAGGTTGTTCTTGCCGTCGAACGCTTCCTTCAGTTCCCTGCCTGGACGAACCCGGACTTCGCCCAGGGCCGCGGTGTCGAGAGCCTTGTTGCTTTCGCGAGCCATCTGCCACCAGTGGCCGAGGCTGGGTCTCTGGAGGTGGAACGCGATGGCACTGCTGGTCGGGGAAAGCCGATCGTCGTTTCCGCGCACGAGTTCGTGATGCTTTTTGGCCTCTTCGACGAAACCCGCGAGGCCCGCCACGCTGTGAAGCTTGCAGAGTACCTCCACGCAGTCGATGAGGCGGTGTACCTGGCGAAAGGGGTCTTCTGCTTTTTCCCACTCAGCCACAGCTCGCACAATCGGGGTGGGCAGGTCCTTGAGGGCGACCGGTCCGGCGTTCTTCCGCTGCGCATCCGGTTGCTGGCTACGCTTGATCTCGGCAAATAGACGGTGAGGGAGAGACTTTTCCTCCTTCTGCTTTTGGGAGATCTCCATGTCGGCATCCAAAGGGCGGGAAGGGCGTCGACTTCCCACCACTCGAGAAAGCGCTGCTTGATCTCGTCGTCGGCTCCGGCCTCGGCCAGTTCATCCATGAAGCCGCGAAGATCCGAACGCTCCTGGTCGCCCAGCACCTGCTCAAGGGTATTGAGAGTCAGTCCCGCCTTGCCGCTCACGGCTTACGGCCTTCGATCAGGGCCTTGAGGTCGGAGACCAGGGCAAGCGCTCCATCGCCGTCGAGGACGCCGAGGTCGATATCGGCAAGTCGGGAGGCGACCCGCTCCCGCGCTTCTTCATCGAAAGATCGGTGGATGGCCGCCACGAGTGGGTTGGCGCCGTCGCTTCGGATCAGCTGATCCATCAGGGCGGATAACGCTTCGCGGTCATCCTGCAGGGCCAGCAGCAGGGTCGAAAAGCCGCCAGCGCTGCCCATGATTCGGGGATCTTCGGCCATCTTCCGGGTGATTTCGGCCTTCAGAGCCTCGTCGGTAATGGCCTCGAGGTGGTTGTCGAGGGCATTCTCGATCGCGTCGAAGACGTCGAAGCGTCGGGCCAGGGCCGCGTGGGCTTGGTTCCGGAATTCTGGGGTCTGGATACGGCGAAGCCTGCGCATGGCCTGCTCGAGTTTCAAGTTGTCCGCCTGGTCGTCGCGTTCCAGTTGCCATTCGATCAATGCGAGCTGCACCTTGTCGCGCCAGCTCGGCATGTTGGCAACGGTGCCGCGTTCGAGCCATTTTTTGACGTTTCCGCCCTCGTCGTTTTCGTCGAGGGCCATGTAGAACACGACCGCTGCGGGTGCGGCTTTCTGGGCCTCCTCCGGCTTGCTCTCGTGGCGTGCGAGCGATGCCTCGACCAGATCCGTGGCCCACGCCTGTGCTTCGGGCTCCAGCCGGGGTAGGGCGCCGGCGAGAGCGGTCAGCA
>CAZANL010001010.1:0-1550 GCA_964486115.1 uncultured Planctomycetota bacterium | reverse complement strand
CGGTGATCAACAAACCGAAGACCACGCCCAGCATCGCCAGTGGCACCGTCGCCAGAATAACGAAGGCCTGCCGGAAGGAGTTGAACTGGAAGACCAGGATCGACAGGACGACCAGCACCGCGAGCCCCATCGCGCTGCGTAGCGATGCCAGCGCCTCGTCCTGCTCCTCGTTCTCGCCGCCATATTCGATCTGCAGCTCCTTCGGCAGCTCTCCCCGCTCACGCGCCGACTCGAGCGAGCGCTTCAACAGAAGCGTCGCCTCCTCTGTGTCGTAGCGCTCGGTGGATGCGCAGCGCAGGGTCGCGGTGCGCTTCAGGTTGTAGCGGTTGATCTCGGAGAGGCCGTCGGCCAGCTCGATGTGCGCCACCTCACCCAGCGGGATCTGTGTCGTCGGCGTCTCCAGCACCAGACGGTGGAGGGTTTCCAGGTCGGCACGTGAGCGGGCCGACAGACGAACGCGGATGTCCACCTCATCATCGCCGATCGTCATCTGCGCTGCTTTTTCGCCCTGGTAGGCGGTGGCCACCACCTGCGCCACCTGGGCCGCCGTGATCCCGTACAGCGCAGCCATCTGCCGCTTGACTTCGACTCGGAGCTCCGGTCGACCCAGGGTCAGGTCGTTCTTGACGTCCTTGGCGAAATCACTCTCACGCATCATCCGCTCGGCCTTGCGGGATGCAGAAGCCAGCACGTCCAGATCATCGTGAAACAGCCGAATGGCTATCTCGCTGCCCACGGGTGGACCCTCTCGACGCTCGTAGATATGGATCTTGGCCCCGGGCACCAGACCGGCCAGCTTGTGGCGAACCTCGTTGACGATATCCTTCTGCAGCCGCTCTCGATGGACCTGCTGCAGCAGCTCGACCATCACCCGCCCGTGCTCGGGGCCGCTCTTGCCCCCTTCACGCAGATCGGTGTTGAGGGCTCCCGTCTCCCCGATCGTGGTGACGACGTTTCTCAGCTCGTCCTTCCCCAGCCCCAGCACCACCTGCTCCACGGCCCGACAGGCGACATTGGTTCGATCGATCGACGAGCCGGACGGCATCTCGACGTTGATCGAGAAGCGGCCGACATCCACTTTGGGAAAGAACTCCGAGCCGAGCACCCCGCTGACCAGGACCACGCCAGCCGCCGCCGTGACCATGCCCAGTAGACCGATCACGACGAACGGGTGGCGCAGCGAGGAAGCGAGCACTCTGGCGTAGAGTCCCTGGACAACACGCTGCACAAACCCCATCTTCTCTGGCTCGCCCACCGCCCAGGCGCCTCTCTGCTTCATCAGTAGCGAGGCCACCACCGGCAAGACGTAGTGGTCGACAATCACGCTTCCCAGCAAGGTGAAAGCCACCACCTTGGGCATCACGCTCATGAACTGGCCGGTGACGCCCGTGACGAACAGCAACGGCAGAAAGGCGGCCACGGTGGTCAGGTCGGCCGAGAAAACGGCAAAGCCGATCTCGCGCATCGCATCATGGCTGGCCTGCCGCGGCAGCTTTCCCATCTCCAGATGTCGCACGATGTTCTCGCCGACGATGATCGCCCCATCGACC
>CAZANL010001009.1:0-1563 GCA_964486115.1 uncultured Planctomycetota bacterium | reverse complement strand
CCAGATTGGCCTGCGAACTGTTGATATTGAGCTTGCTCGAACAGTCGCGGATCTTGAGCACGTAGCTGTTGCCCAGCGTCTCGAAGCTACTGCCATAGTTGTCGCTTTTGACCAAGCCATGCTTGGCCTTGGCATGAGGCGGGACGTCGTCGATGACCCCGGAAAGGGCGCGACCGTAAACCAGGTCGGCGCCACTCATCGCGCCGGTCCCGTTCTCGAAGGCACCGTTGTTGTTGCGGTCGTAGGGCAGAGAGGGGTAACGCGCCGTTTCCAGCGTGGTGTGGGGCCAGTACCCGACGTCCTTGCCGTCGTCGGTGCGGAACAGCCACCGGTCGGCCTGCAGGTCGGTGTAAGGCTTGAGGAACGCACTCGAGGAGATCTCGCTGATCGCACGCACCACGCCCGCGGATGCCAGCATCTCGGCTCGGACATGGGCCACATAGTTCGTCGAACCGTGTCGCTCCTGGTTGGTCAGCTGCACGAATGATACCGAGAGGACCGACAGGATCGCGAGAACTCCCAGGCTCAACAGCAGCGCAACACCACGTCGGTTGGCGTTCATCGACTCGACCTTTCTTCGATCACCAGGCGGGCCTGCTGGGCGGGTGTGCGCTGCCACTGCGCCACCTGAATCACCAGCTCGCCCTGTTCGGAGATCAGCGTCCCCCAGACCTGGAGATAGACCGTCTTCTGACCGGACCTGATAAAGCGTCTCATGTGTGCGAAAGCTTCGGGCTGCTCTCCCGCCAGCCAAACCCGTTTGCTGCCCGTATCCAGCGCCAGCTCCTCCTCGATCAGCACCAGGCGCCCGACCACCCAGGCGTGCACATCGACCGCTGGCCCGGGCGCCGGCCTGGCCACGGCAGCGACAGGCGGACCCGCCGACGGCGACGCCGAGCGATAACTCCAGAGGCATGCGACAATCGCCGGGAGCAGCAACATGCCGACCAGGAGCTTCCAGCGACCCGAACCCTCGGCTTCTACCAGAACGGGCGACGGGATCGTGCCGCGCCGTTGCCCTCGATGAGCCTGCACCTGCTTGAGGCTGAAACGCGTCGAGGGCTTGCGCACCGGCCGCTTCTTCGGCAGGTTGGCCATCTTCGGCCGCCGCTCGAGCCGTTTGACCTTCTGCTTCGCGGCCGCTGGTTTGTAGCCTCCCGCGCTTCGCGCCTGGGATTGGGCCGCGGAGAGCCTCAGCGGAGTGTTGCTCGGACGACGAAAACACTCCTGCTCCAGCTTGATCCGACGCAATTCCCGGCGGTCGACCTGGGACAGCCGCCTCTTGAGCCGGGTCATGTCGGTCTTGACGTCCGTCAGGCTTGGCGCTCGTCCGTTCTCCATCCGCTCGCCACATTCGGGGCAGCGAGGTCTTTTCTTGTTACCGCTCGGCACGGCGACCCGAAAAGTCCGCTCGCAATGGCGACAGACCCGGACTGTCTTGACCTGCTCTCCCAGTACATCGAACAGCTGCTCGACGTTGAGCTGTCCAACCAGCAGCATCAACTCGCCGAGGCGGGCCAGGACGTCCCGATCGGCCATCCGCTTCTGCTGCTGCAGTACCTC
>CAZANL010001008.1:0-1563 GCA_964486115.1 uncultured Planctomycetota bacterium | reverse complement strand
CAAAACCATAGGCCTCCGGTGGCACGGCCAGATTATCTTCGACCAAAAGATCGACCGGATAGCGCTCCCCCAAGACCTGATCCTGTCTCTTTCCCAGTATCCTGTCGACCTCGTCATCAACCGATGCGAGGTGCCATTGCGCGCATCCAGGCAACGTGGCGAAGAGTGCCAGAACCCACAGGTAATCGGTCCACTTTTTCATGCCGACTCAACCGCTCTTGTACCGCTTAGCTGAATACGCGAGCAAGCGTTAGAAGCTATGGCCCCAAGTACACTGATAGGAAAGTTGATTTCACGGTGTGGGGCGCCGGTGTCCGGGGGCGGGGGGTTTACGGAGCGGCCGTTCTTTGAGATCATGACCGTCTACCCATGGCACGAGTCGCTGCATGCGGCCGTCAAGTTGTTCGGCCTACCCGCCGGCACGTTGCGGCTTCCATTGATCGAACCGCCTGCCGAGCACGTGAAGAAGATGGCACGGGTGTTTCAGGACCTGGGCCTGATGATCTGACACTGCGGGCACATAGCCCGACGACCGTCCGTATCGCAGGAGCTGTACGCTGCTACACCGATGCGCGAGATGGAGGTGCTGTACGACCAGCTGGTCAGCCTGTTCGAGGCCGACCCCGAGCTGCCGGCTCACGAGGTGGTGGTGATGACCCCCGACGTCGAGGCCTATGCGCCGCTGATCTCCGCTGTTTTCGGCGCGCCTACCGGAGGTCGGACACCGATCCCCTACCGCATCGCCGACCGCTCGGCCCGCACCACGCACGAGGTGTTCGAGGCGCTGGCCCGGCTGCTGGATTTGCTGCCCGGTCGGATGACCGCACCACAGGTGCTGGACCTGCTGGCGACCGATATCGTGCGCTCGCGCTTCGGCATCACGGCCACCGTGCCCTGACACGACCCGCATTATCGGCATGAGTCAGCGGTGTTCGCGCCTTCGGACGATGGATGTTTGCAGGCGGGATCTGGAGGCCGGGACTCGCTGTCTGGCGTTGCCTTCCCCGTCGCAGAATGCCAGAATAGATCAGTGGAGAGGCGGCCCGACGAGGATGGTGCTGACACCGGTGAACTCCGGAAGGCGCGGGAGGCGCTGGAACTGGAGCGGGAGAACGTACGCCGAGAGCGTCATCAGATCGACCTGCAGCGCCAGCTGATCCAGGGGGAGCGGGACCTGCGGGATCTGCGACAGACGCTCGACGCGCCCGCCGGGTCTGAGGAGGACACGGTCACCCAGGAGGACCTGGTATTCGTGCGCCCGGACAGACCATTCGGGGCCGAGGTGACCTCGCACGACAACGAGGGGGCTGCGGCCGCTCCTTGTGCGCAGGGATCCGAAGCAGTGTCGCGTGCCCGCCAGTACCGGGTGCGGTGGGCTCTGTCGATCTTCTTTTTCCTGGTGGTGGTGCTGATCGGAGCGGTCCGCTGGGGTCCGACCGTCCGATTTGGTCTCGTCGAGCTGCCGCGGATTCGCCTCGATCCACTGGCATCGGCGACGGTGCAGCCGGGAGTCTTGCCGTTGCGCGTTCCACCGGAGGCGGGTCACCTGTGGCTGCCCCTGGG
>CAZANL010001007.1:1325-1573 GCA_964486115.1 uncultured Planctomycetota bacterium | reverse complement strand
CGGAATAGGCGCCGATGGCAAAGACTTGACCGACCTGGACGAAGTGCTCAGGCAATTCAGTATGCCCCAGCCGGACAATCTGTTTCACCTCAAGACCGCGCTGTGCATGGGCGCCAGTATCGAACAACTCCACGAGCTGACCGGTGTCGACTGCTGGTTCCTCGACCAGTTGATGCGACTGGCCGAATTCGAAAAAGAACTCCAGGCAGCGGGCCACCCGCTGGGGGGTCTTCAAGAGCCCCTCCCGC
>CAZANL010001007.1:0-1315 GCA_964486115.1 uncultured Planctomycetota bacterium | reverse complement strand
CTCAGCGAGCAGCTGATCTGGCGTGGCAAGCGGCTGGGCTACAGTGACCACCAGCTGGCCTTCTTGCTCGGGTTCGAAACCCGTGAGGTGACCCGCCAGCGCAAGGCATTTGGACTGCGCCCGAGCTACAAGCAGGTCGACACCTGCGCCGCGGAGTTCGAGGCCGAGACTTCCTACTATTACTCGACCTACGAGCGGGAGAGCGAGTCGATCCCGTCGGACAGACAGAAAGTGGTCATACTCGGCAGTGGCCCCAACCGTATTGGCCAGGGCATCGAGTTCGATTACTGCTGTGTCCAGGCGGCAATGGCCGTGCGCAAAGCGGGCTACGAAGCGATCATGGTCAACTGTAACCCCGAGACGGTCTCCACCGACTTCGACATGGTCGAGAAGCTCTACTTCGAGCCGCTCTACGAAGAGGACGTCCTTGCGCTGGTCGAACTCGAGCAGCCGTACGGCGTGCTGGTCCAGTACGGTGGACAGGCGCCGCTGAAGATCTCACACGCACTGCAGCAGGCGGGGGTGCGAATTCTCGGCACCCAGCCCGACAGTATCGACGCCGCCGAGAACCGAGAGCGGTTCGGGCAGGTGCTCGAGAAACTGCAGATCCCCCATCCCGAAGACGGTGCCGCCACCTCTCTGGAGGAGGCCACAGCAGCCGCAGCGCGCATCGGCTATCCAGTGCTGGTCCGACCCTCCTACGTGCTCGGCGGGCGGGCGATGGAGATCGTTTACGACGACGGGTCGCTGGCAGAATACATCCGTCGCGCAGCCGAGGTCAGCCCGGAGCACCCCGTGCTGATCGACCGTTTCCTGGAAGACGCGTTCGAGTTCGATGTCGACGCTCTGAGCGACGGTGAGGAGGTTGCCATCTCGGGGATCATGCAGCACATCGAGGAGGCCGGAATCCACTCCGGCGACTCCTGCTGCGTGCTCCCGCCGTACAAGATCACCACCGAGTGCCTGGAGAAGATCAAAAGCTACACCCGCCTGCTGGCCAACGAGCTATGCGTGGTCGGGTTGATGAACGTACAGTTCGCGATGCGGGACGACATCGTCTACGTGCTGGAGGTCAACCCCCGGGCGTCGCGGACCGTGCCCTACGTGTCGAAGGCGGTCGGCGTGCCGATCGCTCGGCTGGCCACCCAGCTGTGCCTGGGAAGCAAGATCAGCGAGCTGGGCCTGACCGAAGAGACCTTCCTGCCGAAGTACATCGCCGTCAAGAAACCAGCCTTCCCCTTCTCTCGCTTTCCCGGCAGCCCGGTGTATCTGGGCCCCGAGATGAAGTCGACCGGCGAGGTGATGGGAATTGCGC
>CAZANL010001006.1:0-1582 GCA_964486115.1 uncultured Planctomycetota bacterium | reverse complement strand
CCTGCACGGCGTACCGGCCGGCGCGGCAGATCGTTCCGCCGATTCCGATCCGGATCTGTCGGGGATCCCGGACCGCGTAGACGAAGGAAAGGTGCTTGGCCCAGGAGGGTCGCGTGTAGCTGTCCGGACCCCGCGGTAACGTGTGGTGGAACCAGTTGCCGACCAGCCGACCCGCCCGGTCATAGTCGATCTTCCCGTCCTTGTCCTTCCCCTGCCGGTCGACCTTGGCATACAACGCCCGACCAACCTTGCCGACAAAATATTTCAGTGGCGAGTCCGCATGCACCGAGTCCGAGGGATACCGCCGTGGCGAGATGAACCCGCTGAGCTTCACCCGCTGATTGACCAGCCCCAGATCAAGAGAGCGATCGATGACCGTTCGGCCAATGACTTGCCCTGCCTTGACGACGCCGTTGACGACAATTCCGTCCGCTAGATCGACGTGACCGAGGTAGCAGTCGGCCTTCGGCCCCAGCTGAAAGGTCACCTTGCAGTCACGCCGCTTTCCATGCAGGCGCACAACCTTGGCCGTCAACGGCGCCCGCACTGGATACCGCTGGTACCGATCCTTCTGACAGAAGTAGATGTGGTCCGTCGGAAACGTGTGGCCCGGTGGATTGAGGTTTCCCAGTGGGATGATGTAGTCCAGGTCGCTCAACCGCAGCGGCGACACCGTCAGACGTGGCTCGGAGACCGGCCGGTCCGCTGCCGCCAAACCGATGAACAGGAAAAACAGCAGGATTCCAGTCCGCCCCACCGCTCGCTCAGCGCACCTCGCAGCCCCATGACAAACGTGCGTCATCACAGCCCACCATATGCGGCCGGCCTGATCGTTGCAACCGGCATCGCATACGGTATATCTGTGGCATGCGCTGTCGCCTGTTTCTCACCCTGTTGATGCTGCTCCCCACCCTGCTTCATGCTCAGACGAAGGCCCAACGGATCAAGGCCCTCAAGAGCATCACCCCGCGAGAGATCAAGCAGCATGTCTACTATCTCGCCGACGATCAGCTGAGGGGCCGGGAGAGCGGCAAGCCAGGCGCACACAGCGCCGCGACCTACATCGCCGAGCAATTCCGCCTCTCCGGCTTGCGGCCGATGGGCAAGAACGGCAGCTACTTCCAGCCGTTCATCTACGACAAGCAACCCAACAACACCTGCCGACGAGGCAGCCTGGCCGACTCCAACCTGATCTGGGTCCAGCCCGACCTGCGCAAGCTCAAGTTCGACACCTTCCGTTTCGACAAGGACTTCAAACCCCTGGCTGTATCCGGAGCGGGTTATGCGGAGGGGAGGCTGGTATTCGCCGGCTACGGACTACGAGTCGAAGCGAAGGGCTACGATGACTACGCCAAGCTCAAAGTGAAGGGGCGGGTAGTGCTGGTACTCGACGGCAGCCCGTGGCCGGAGGACCCGAGAACACTCCAGGAAAAGATCGACAGCGCCAAGAAGCTGGGAGCCGCAGCACTGATCGTGGCCGGCAAGACCAGCGAACGGAAGCTGCCCCGGCTAAAAGCTATCGCCTGGCCCCCGACCGCCCCCCCGAGCCTTTAAAAGTTGCCCGCGCCTGGAGACTGTATTT
>CAZANL010001005.1:0-1583 GCA_964486115.1 uncultured Planctomycetota bacterium | reverse complement strand
AGTAATCGCGGCTCTATCCCGGCCCTAGTAAGCTTGTCGTAACCAGACAAGACCAGGACAGGAGCCACCCATGATAGACCATGAATTGCCGAGGTTGTTCGGCTTGCGAGAGGCGGCGGCACTGCTCAACGAGCTGTCGGGCTGCCAGGTCGTCTCCGCGCGCACCCTTCGCCGAGAAGTATCAAGTAACAGGCTGAAATGCAGGCGACTGCGACCTTCTGCCAACGCCAAGATCCTGGTTTCCGAGCGAGACTTGCTGGACTGGTTAGAGCGTGCGCGGTCCTGATCGCGTGCCGCCCAGCAGATCGAGTCGACGGAGCTGGCTCTGGATCCGAGGAACCTGCGCGCGGGCCAGAGGCGTGGCGTGACCGTCGGTCGCGTTTCACCAAGACCGGTTGCTCCAGCACCTCGTGCCGATCGTGTCCCTCAACCCCTGCGTCTGCTTGTCCAGTGGGTCGTCTGGAAGTTCTCTTGGCGTCAGGAACAGGAGAAGTGGACCAAGCCACCATATCGAGCCATACACGGAACCCCGGCGGCGAAAAGCACGGACCCGGCCACATGGTGCGACTTCGACCAGGCCATGCGGTGCTATCAGGCTGGGGCCTGTGATGGGATCGGCTTCGTGTTCAAGGAAGGCGGCGGTCTGGTGGGGGTAGATCTCGATGACTGTCGGGATCCCCAGACCGGGGAACTGGAACACTGGGCCTCGACGATCATCGAGCAGCTCGGCACGTACACCGAGGCCAGCCCCAGCGGCACCGGCGTCCACATGATCCTGCGAGGTCAGCTGCCACCCGGCGGGCGTCGAAAAGGCCTGATCGAGATGTACGAAAGCGGGCGTTACTTCACCATGACCGGCGCCACGCTCGGCAATCTTACGGCCGAGGTCGAGTCACGCCAGGCTGAGCTGACGGCGCTGCATGCGGAGGTGTTCGGCAACGGGGAACAAGAAACAAGCAACTCGGCAAGTCCGGCATCGGCTGGTCAGCCTCGAATAACATCCGCGCTGGCGGACGACGAGCTCCTCGAACGGGCCAAGAACGCCGCGAACGGCACGAAGTTCGATCGTCTGTGGCGCGGCGATTGGGCTGCCGGGTATCAGAGCCAGAGCGAGGCAGACCTGGCACTGAGCGGGATGCTCGCCTTCTGGACGGGTCGGGACGCACAGCGGATCGACAGCCTTTTCAGGCGATCCGGCCTGATGCGGCCCAAATGGGACCAGCGCCACTCGAGCAGCGGCAAGACCTACGGAGAGGTCACGACCTCCAAGGCCATCGAATCGTGCCAGCGAACCCACGGCGATATACCCCTCGGTCGCTGCGACAACGGCGAGGGTGGACGGGCCCGAGCTCTGGCCAGTCACAGTCCTTCGGCAACCGTACAATCGACCGAACCGGTAAAGCAACTCAAGCCAGACATTCAGTGGCCCCATCCTCTGCGGGATGAGGCTTACCATGGCCTGGCCGGCGACATCGTGCGCCTGGTGGAACCCAACACCGAGTCAGACCCCGCGGCTCTGCTGGTCCAGCTGCTGGTCGGCGTCGGAAACGTGGTAGGCAGGACCGCTTACTATGAGGTCGAGG
>CAZANL010001004.1:0-1585 GCA_964486115.1 uncultured Planctomycetota bacterium | reverse complement strand
TGAAGAGCGCATTCCTGCACTACAACGAGCGCTGCCGGATCATCTATGACGTGATCAAAACGGGCTATCGGCGGGTTCGTGAGGGACTCGATTCGTGAGACAGCTGCTTGTGCTGCTGGTGCTGGCCCTTCCGGCCCTGGCGGACGAGCAGGCCGTGACCGTCAAGAGCTTCGATGGGTTCGGGCTCGAGGCCAGGATCGCCACCCCGGCGGCGGGGCCGAAAAAAGTGATCGTTATCTTGCACGGCTCCGGTCCGTCCAACATGGACGGCGACATCACGTCCGCCACCCGAAACCGGCAGAAGAACCTGTTCTACAAGGACCTCAGCGACGCCCTGGTCAAGGAGGGGTTCGGCGTCTTGCGCTACAACAAGCGCTCCTATCAGATCGGCCTGTCGATCCGCGCGGACCCCGAGTTTCGCGGCAAGCCGGTCTTCAAGGGCTACCTGGCAAACCCGCTCAAGTACTTCGTCGACGACGCGGCCGCGATGGCGGCCTTTGCCCGCAAACGTTTTCCGGCGTCGAAGGTCTATCTGCTGGGGCACAGCCAAGGGAGCTACATCGCCCTGCAGCTGGCCCACAGCACCACGTTCATCAAGGGAGTGGCGTTGATCGGTTTCGCCCTCTCGGGAATCGACACGCTGATCTTCGAGCAGACGGCCTATCGGCCGATGAGCCTGTTCCGCGGGCTGGACAAGGACCGCAACGGCCTGATAGAAGCGCAGGAACTGGAGGGCGGAGGAACTCTGGGGAGGCAGCTGAAAGCGCAGCTCGGGGTGATCGACCTGGACGCAGACGGCAAGATCAGCGAGACCGAGCTGAAGGCTGGCAATCTATCCAACCTGATCTTGCGCGATGCGGTGGGCCAGGCGTATCGGATCCAGGAGGCCAAGTACCCGCGAGTCGCCGAGATCCTCAAGGCCACCCGGCTGAAAGTGGCCTTTTTCCAGGGTAACTGGGACAACCAGACACCGCCCTACAATGCCCGATCGGTGCAGCTGATCAACAAGCTGATCTGGAAGAAGCCGACCCTCAGGTTCTGGTTCTTCCCCCGGCGGGGCCATGCGCTCGACCCCCGCGAGGGATATGCCGACTTGCAGTACCAGCCGGCCGACCCCAAGATACTCCAGACGTTGGCCTCGGAGCTGAAGGCTTTCTTCTGAGAGCCCATCGGCTCATGGCCCAGCCGGGGCAGCGTTCGTTTCGCTGCGCCCGGAGCGTGGGCGAGAATTATTCGCCGGCGGCTTCCTCGCCACCGCCGGCCGCCTCGTCGCCATCAGCCGGCGTTCCACCGTCCCCTGAACCGTCTGAGTCCGTGCTGGCCTCGACGGTCAGGCCGCCAGCGTCCTCGTAGCCTTCGATCTGAGCGATCAGACCCATCGGCAGCGTGATCAAGACACCGATGCAGCAGGCCACCACGCCGAGGCCCCCGAGGATGCTGGTGCCCAGCATGTAGAGCCCGTTGCCGCCGACGTCGCTGGTGACCTTGGTCAGCGCGGCCTTCCAGGCGTCTAGCCAGGGGGTCTGGTCGCGGGCGACACTGATCAGTGCATAGGGCAGCAGCATGTAAATGAACAGCGACACCA
>CAZANL010001003.1:0-1597 GCA_964486115.1 uncultured Planctomycetota bacterium | reverse complement strand
CAAGATCAGCATCGTCGATACACCGGGTCACGCTGATTTTGGTGGGGAGGTGGAGCGCAGTCTAGCGATGGTGGATGGTGTGATCCTGCTGGTCGACGCGGCCGAGGGACCCCTGCCCCAAACCCGCTTCGTGCTGGAGAAGGCCCTGCTCAAGGAGCTCCGCGTGATCGTGGTGCTCAACAAGCTGGATCGAGACGATGCCCGGCCGGCGGAGGTCCTCGACGAGGTATACGATCTGTTCATCGACCTGGATGCCAACGAGGAGCAGCTCGATTTTCCAGTGATCTATGCCATCGGTCGTGAGGGCAAGGCCACGTTATCGCTGGACCAGCCGATGGGTGACCTGCGGGTGCTGATGGATGCGATCCTCGAGCGGATACCACCGCCCAAGATTCCTCGGCACGGCAAGACGCAGTTCCTGGTGGCGATGCTGGACTATGACGAGTATGTGGGCCGCCTGGCTCTCGGTCGTATCGAATCGGGCAAGTTGGTTCGTGGAGCGCGCTACAGTCTGTGTGCCGAGGACGAAACGACGATGGTCAAGTTGAGCCAGCTCTATACCTTTCAGGGGCTCGAACGCAGCTCGGCCAGTCAGGCTCAGCCCGGGGACATCGTCGCAATTGCGGGAATCCCGGAACTCTCGATCGGCGACACGGTGGCCGACGCCGATGACCCGACTCCCTGCCCCCGAATAACGGTGGACGAACCGACCGTGTCGATCGGCATCGGGATCAACGACGGCCCATTCTCGGGGCAGTCCGGAAACCGGCTGACCAGCCGGCAGATTCGAGATCGGCTGTACCGGGAAGCGCTGCACAACGTGTCGATTCGGGTCGCTCCGACCGAGGGGGGTGATGGCTATCAAGTCTTCGGGCGAGGGGAGCTACAGCTGGGGATCCTGATCGAGATGATGCGCCGCGAGGGCTTCGAGATGACGGTCTCGCGCCCTGCCGTACTGCTCAAGGATCTGAACGGGGAGAAGCTCGAGCCGTTCGAGCGCTTGACTCTGGATCTGCCCGAGGAGTATGTCGGCCTGGCCACAACCCGTCTCGCCCGGCGCCTGGGCAAGATGATCGACATGGGCAACAAGGGGGTGGGTCGCGTGCGGATGGTCTTTCGCGTGCCGGCTCGCGGCCTGATCGGCTTCCGCGGAGACTTTCTGGGTCAAACTCGTGGGAAGGCGGTGATCAACACTAATTTCGACGCCTTCGATAGCTGTCTGGGGGATGTGCCCCGGCGGACCAACGGATCTCTGGTGGCTGACCGCGGTGGTCGAGTGACCGGCCATGCCGTCGAGGGTCTGCAGCAGCGGGGGGTGCTGTTCGTTCGCCCCGGTGACCAGGTGTATGAGGGGATGGTGGTCGGTGAGCACAACCGGGGCAACGACCTCAACGTCAACATCGTTCGGGAGCGAAAGCTGACCAATGTCCGTGCCGCCTCCGCTGACGAGGCGCTGGTGCTCGATGCGGCGCGTGTGATGAGCCTCGAGGAAGCCGTTGCCTGGATCGACGACGATGAACTGGTCTAGATCACGCCCGATCATGTCCGACTGCGTAAGCGAGTGTTGGCGGCCAACCGCCGGTCGGTCAAGCGCCGC
>CAZANL010001002.1:0-1597 GCA_964486115.1 uncultured Planctomycetota bacterium | reverse complement strand
CTTCGCGTTTCTCGTCCATTGGATTCTCCTAGAGAGAGGTGAGTTCGTGGGGTTCCGTGAAAGATGAAGGCACCGCGGTTGCGGGCTGAAAGCTGGTGATCAGACCTTTGCGGTGCAATTGGGTTATGTAGTCGGTGAGGCGTGCGCGTGCGCCGGGGTTGGTGGAGTTCAGGCTCTGGAGCAGATTGTCAACGTTGCCGGCCCGTTCGATGGCTTCAAGAACGCGCAGGCCATCCGGGCTCAGCTCCACGAATTCATGCCCGACACCATCGTAGACGAGGACGCACTCCTGGGGCGAGAGGGGCTCCAGTTGCTCCTCGGCCACAGCCTGGGCATCGGCCACAAAGCGCCCCGTCAGGAAATCAGGACGCGCCGCCCGCGCCAGGGGAT
Source organism: uncultured Planctomycetota bacterium (assembly GCA_964486115.1). Taxonomy (GTDB): domain Bacteria; phylum Planctomycetota; class JACQVV01; order JACQVV01; family CAZANL01; genus CAZANL01. The sequence goes on along the minus strand of CAZANL010001002.1, from coordinate 1,207 downwards.
GGGACAGGGTGTTGGCGGCCGCCACATGACTGAAGGGTAGGGCGGCGCTGGTCCTGGAAGTGTTGGTCTGTAGCAGGCCTGCGGTTTCCCGGGCCTGGTGGGCCTCGGTCCGCTGCTGGCACTGCGCGACAAACTCATCGGGGGTTGTTCCCCGAGCCAGGTGCAGGAAGTAGTGGGACTTCTGCATGAAGTAGTAGATGTTGTCGCCCGAGAAGATGGGCAGGTCGGCGCGCAGGGCGTTCATCATCTCGTCGAACATCTCCGCCGCTTCCTGCTGGGTCATGCCCTGCTCGCTCAGGTAGTCGTGGTACAGCTGGAGGTCGGAACCCGCCCCGTCAAGGATCTTGATGTTGAACTGCTCCGGATCGCGATAGGTCAGGGCCACCTCATCGATGTGGAAGGTCTGCAGGCTGACCTCGCGCACCACGTCCTTGTGTTCGCGGATGAAATCCAGCGTAGCGCGCGCCTCTTCGGCCGTCTCACTGGGGAAGCCCACCATCGCGTAGAGGGTGACGCTGATGCCGGCCTCGCTGCAGTTGCGAGCGACTTCGGAGACACTGCGCGGGCTCTGGGCCTTGCGCATCAGCTTCAACAGGCGCGGCGTGGCGGATTCGAAGCCGAAGAGCAGCTTGCGGCAGCCGGATTCATGCAATCTCTTGGCACCCTCTTTCGTGTAGGCGCGCGGCTCGATGCGTGCGTCACACCACCACTTCATACGCTCCTCCGCAGGAATGCCCGACTGGGCCTCGATCAGGGCCTCCGGCAGGTCGCGGATCATGCCCGGGGGCATGCAGTCCGTGATGAAGCTGAAGTGCCGCACCCCGTGGCGGTCGCGCAGGTCTGTCAGGTGGCTGGCGATGGTCTCGGCGGAGCGGGTGCGGTAGCCGGGCCCGATTACAGTGGGCAAGGTGCAGAAGGAGCACTCGCCGTAGTAGCAACCGCGGTTGATGTCGTAGGGAAGGACGACCTCGGGGGCGAAGTACAGGTCAAAGGGCAGACCGTCGAAGTCCGGGGGAGGGGCCGCGTTCAAGGCCACCGGGTGGGCGGGTGCGTTGGCGACCGTCTCGCAGCCGACATCCGTGTGCTTGAACCACGTCAGGGAGCCGATCGCCGACAGGTCCGCTTGCCCGGCCTCGTCCCAAGCTCGCAAGGACTCGGCCAGCTCGCCCATGGGCGCCTCCCCCTCGTGGAAGATCATGGAGTCCAG
>CAZANL010001001.1:0-1599 GCA_964486115.1 uncultured Planctomycetota bacterium | reverse complement strand
GATTTGGACTCCTATCCGTGTACAGTACGTGTACAAAGGCCCTCACGGAGATCATCAGGGATGCCAAAACCAAGAAAAGCCGCACGCGTGCTGAAGTGGCGCGGGCAATGGACGCTGTTCTACTTCGACCACCTGGCGGGTAAGCAGAAGCGGGTGAGCTGCGAGGGGCTAGGCGCGGCGACGGGTTCAGAGCGCGCCGAGCTCGCCCGGATCTATCGCCTGCGGGAGCGCAACGAGGCGGCCGAGGTCATGCGGCGCGGAGGGTTGCTGGCCTACGATACGCCGCTGATTGCTGCGCTTGATCGCTACCTAGCGAACCTGGCGAAGCGGGTCGACACGCGGGCGGCCTGCCCAGAGGGCCGAGCGGGTGTCGCGGCCAACACCGGGCGTGAATCCCGAGATTCGGTCGAACGCTTCCAAGCCTGGCTCAGTGAGCGGGGCCGCCACCGCATGACCACGGGCGACCTGGACGCGCCCACGATATCGGCCTGGCTCGACGGATTGCGCGGGAGCCCCAGAACCAGAAACAAGCACGGCCGACACCTACGAGGCGCTGTTTACTGGCTGGCCGACCTCCGGCCGCCGATGTTCCCCGACGCTGACGGACTGCGACGGGCCTTCAAGCCGATCAGAGCGGACGCACCCGCGCCCAAGTGCCATTGCCCGGCCGAGCTGCGCGCCCTGCTGGTTGCTGCGCTCGAAAGAGAATCGGGCGACTACAAGGTCCAGGTGACACGCTTGAAGGGCGGCAAGGTCGAGCGGTACGAGCAGACCGCAAGCACCGCTCCCAGCGTACCGCTCTCGCGGCTGGTTCTGCTGCTGGCCCTCAGCGGAGCCCGACGTGGCGAAGTCCTGGCGCTCCGCTGGCAAGACTGCGACCTGGGGCGCGGCCGGCTGACGTTCCGATCCCAGAAAACTGGGTCGGCACGCATTATCCCGCTGACTGGTGCGCCAGAAGGCGACGTGGCGCCCCGACTGCTGACCTTGCTGAAACGCTGGCGGATGGAGGCTGGCGGCCGAGAGTGGGTGCTACCGCATGACGAACCAGACCCACCAGTATGGCCCGAGGCGGCCTGGCGTGGCCTGCTGCGCGCGGCCGAGGTCAACGTCCGGCCTCAGGGCCTACGCCAGACGTTTTGCGCCGTAGCGGCCAGCATGGGTGTACCGGCATCGGTCGCAGCGCAATGGCAGGGACACGGGGCGGCCGTCGCTGAGAAGTGGTATCGATCGCTATCCCTCGAGCGGCCGGCCGGAGCGGTCGACTTCGAGCAGGCGCTGGGACTGGCCGAGCTGATTGACGGGATGTTGCCCAAGCAGAAGCGGGCTAAGGTGTCCGGACGATGATGGCCACGATCTCAGCATTAGATCGGGCCGTCGAGGCCCTCGAACGTCTGGAGCGGCTCGCCAACGCTACGGAACCCGTTCCAGACGGGACGCTGGAGGATGCGCTTCTCGAGGTCGCACAGAGAGTAGAGGATCCGCGCCTGACTTCGCCCGTGGGCGGCGACACGGCATTAGGGTGCTGGGGAGTCTTTCGCGCTGATGCGAGGCCGGACAGACCATGGCGGCTCACCTGGGCGGAGAAGAGACTCCCTAGGC
>CAZANL010001000.1:0-1605 GCA_964486115.1 uncultured Planctomycetota bacterium | reverse complement strand
GTCATAGACTCTCCCACAGTACGGAAGACCCGAGGGGCCAGCCAGGAAATAACACGACCGTTCTAGCCGTCCACCGACAAGCTGCAGCGTGCAGATGTCCGACTCAGTGCTTGTAACGACATGGGTCTGCGATCTTATGTCGAGCGAATGTCGGCCGCGCTAGAGGGTCGCGCTCTGGCAGACGTGGCCCACACACTTGCGGTCGGTCGCGAGCCGCAGCGGGTGCGCCTGGCCGTGGTTGGCGAGAGCGCTTCGGAGGTGCGCCGAGGGTGGGACGACTATCTGGCCGGCGGGCAAGACCTGACCGGGCGCGTACCACCGGGAAAGCGCCGTGGACCGATGCGCACCCTGCTGCCCGGTCAGTCGGCAGCCGAGCTGGCCGAGCTGGGCGCTGCCTGGGTTGCCGGGAAGTGCGAACTCGACAGTCAGCTGGGGCGTCCGGTCTCTCTGCCGACGTATCCCTTCGCGCGCAAGCGGTTCTGGATCGCCCTGGAGCAACCGGTGGATACTCCGGCAATCTCGACCAACGGCCCGGTTGAGCGTGAGGTGACGATTCTGTCCCTGCTCGAGGGGTTCGACGGGTGACGAGCGGCTCAATATGCGAGGAGCGATTGCTCGTCTTCGCAGACGCTGCCGCAATGGTGCAAGAATGGCTGAAGCTGTACACCCGTCGCGTGGGCTATCCCGCGCCCCGTGTATCTGGGTGATCGGCTACGCGGGCTGTCCGAATCCCCTTCGCTCCAACGCGACGATGTAAGGTTGGAGCGGAGGTCAAGACCCAGTAGCCAGCGTTTAGCGAAACCAGCTGTTGGTGCGGCGTTTCTGCCGGACGACCACGTAAACCACCTGTGCGTTCTTGTCCACGGTGCCTTCATCCTGCAGGCTCTCTACGGTCTCGGCGACTTCGCCGAACAGACGTCCCCGCCCCTTGCGAAGCTGCTTCACGCGTTTGCGCTTCTGCTTGCCAAGGTCGATGATCAGGGGTGACGTGGCGGTGGAGTTAGATGCGCTGGGGGTCGCCATGGGATGCTCCTCGAAGGCTGCTAGGGAGGTCCGGTTGGGCGGCTACTCGTTTGGCGGTGTGGTCGCCTTCGAGATGGCCAGGCAAGTGCAGCAGGCCGGACAGTCCGTAGAGCGCTTGTTTCTCGTCGACGCCTATGCTCCCGGTGCGCCGGTCACGCGGGCGCTCTCGCGCTGGACCGAAGACGGTTTTCTGATGCAGGCCGTGGCCAACCTCCTGGGCGTGTAGTGGGGGGGGGCGGGAGTTGCTGCGCCGGGATCAGCAGCCCGTAGAGAATGCGCAGGCTCAGGTCGAGATCGCGACGCGCCATCTGCTGGAACATACCGATGTCCGCCACTCGTTCGAGGCGCTGAGCGCACTGCTGAGGAGGTGCCAGGAGGTTATGGCGGTGCACACGCGGTTGCTGTCGAATTACCACCCACGTTTTCTGTCGGGACGACTGGCCACGCAACTGATACACAACACACGCGGTTTCGTCGGGCCCGACAATGCCCTTCACCTACCGCAGGTGCCGAACAGCGATATCGACCTGGCCTGCCCCCCAAAACCTAGTCCACCTGTTCGGTTAGAATTGGTGGCCAGAA
>CAZANL010000999.1:0-1608 GCA_964486115.1 uncultured Planctomycetota bacterium | reverse complement strand
CAGTGCCTCCAGCTCCTCTTTCAATCCATCGAAGAAATCAGCGGACATGTTCGCTCCGACCCAGCATGCAGTTCTTCAGGTGTGAGATGTCGCCCTTCAACAGCTGGTGCCGGGAGTCCTCCAGGTAGGTCTTCTGCAGCGCTTCGGGGAGTGCTTCCCAGGTCAGCTTGCCGACCTCCACAGCCGCGAGCAGCTCGTCCCGAGCCCGGTTCAGATCCCCTGTGACGCAGTGCAAGCGTCCACTGTCATGATGAATGGCCCAGAGCATCTCCTGCCGGCCCAGCTCGCTGGCGATTTCGCTCGCCCGGTCCAGCTCCTCACGAGCCAATCCCAGGCGACCCTCTTCATGGTGTATCTGACCCATCAGGTGATGCAAGTCCGCCATCAGTTCCCGCTGACCGAATTCACAGGCCTCGGTCAGGGACGCCTGTGCCACCTCCAGCGCCTCGCCGTAGTCTGCGTTCGCATGGTGCAGTCGGGCAATCTGCGTCATCGCCTTGACCGCTTCGGGGCGGTTGCCGAGCTCGCCCAGTCTGCAGCGGGCCTGTTCGAGCAGCTGGGCCGCCTCACTCATGCAGCCCAGCCGAATCTTGATCTGTCCCCGAAGCAGATTGGCAGCGCAGATCAGAAAGTCGTTGCCGATCTTGGCAGCGCGGGCCCCCCCTTCTTCGGCGCACTCGAGCGCCGACTCGGTGGCGCAGAAGGTGTGATAGGTCTCACCCAGATTGAGGTAGGCGTAAATCGACAGCGGAATATTGCCCGACCGCTCGCAGATCTCCAGGCTACCTCGATAGTACGCTTCACTGGCGACCCATTTGCCGAGGGCTCCGCAGACCTCCCCCAGGCACTCCCGGACCCACCCGATACCGTTCAGATCACCCAATCGCTCGAATGTCGCCAGCGCCTCCTGCTGGTACTCGGCCGACCGTCGGTAATCTCCTCGTTCCATATACAGGATGCCGAGATTGGCCATGCACCGGGCTCGACCACGTGGGTCTCCATATTTGTCCCACTGATCGAGGCTGTGGTGATACAAATCCAGCGCACGTTCGATCTGCCCCAGATCCTGAGACACCAGCGCCAGGTTGTTGTAGCAGGCCGCCAGGCCATAACTGTTGTCCCGTCGCAACTCAATTTCGAGGCTCCGCTCGTGGTGGCGGATCGCTTCCTGATAACGGCCGACGCACCAGCAGAGGTTGCCTAACAATTGATAGGCCGTCACCTTGACGTCCTCCGGAGGATCGAGCGCCAGGGCTTTCTCGGCGCGCTGGAGACCCGCTTGATACTCCCCCATCAACTCATGGATCCTGCCATAGCTGACCTGCAGCTGCGCCCTCAGCGCCGTAGACCCCTAGACACTCCGCAGCTCCGCCCCTACACGATCGTAGAAGACAATCGTCTCGTCATATCGCCCCTGCCGAGCAGCGGTCTCACCGATCCGCCTGAGCAGCGCTGCCCGCTGCTCAGGCTCCGTTGCCCCCCCCAAGGCTTGCTCGTAGTAGCGGCGCGCAGCATCGTAAAGACCCGTGCTACGGTGCAGGTCGCCCAGTGAGCAAATGACCTCGTTGCGGGAAGCCCACTGCTCCACGGTCAGCAAGGGCAGGATCT
>CAZANL010000998.1:374-1611 GCA_964486115.1 uncultured Planctomycetota bacterium | reverse complement strand
GGGACGCGACCTCTGGAGCCAGTCGACGCTCAGCGCCACCGCCTCCGAGTACGACCGGGGCCGGTTCACCCTGGCGCGGATCATGTACCAGGGCAGCTGGGATGCGGCTTTCCCCAACTCCGACCTCAACCTGATGCGCGAGTTCAAGATCCAGGCCGGCGAGCGGTTCGAGACCAAGATCGCTCAGATGACCCTCTCGGACGAGCAGATCTTCCGCCATCCGATGCTGTACATCACCGGGATGGGGCTCAGCTCGACCATCTCGACACGCGAGACGGTGATGTTGCGGCGCTACCTGGAGAACGGCGGATTTCTGTTCGCCTCCGACTGCGCCGCCGGCGGAACGAGCTTCTACTACATGATCATCGACCTGCTGCAGAACAGGACGTTTCGCAATGATCCGAAGCTGCGGCGACTCAAGCTGAACCAGGACCACGAGCTGTTCAACGTCGTCGTGCCATTCGGCGACTGGTCGGCCAGCCTCTATCAGCCCAATCGCTACGTCGCCTGGGAGTACGATGGACGGCTCGTGGCCTGCCTGGTCAGCCAGTTCGACCACAACTGTGTGCTCGCGGCCCGGGCATCCGACTCGCGTGTGACGCAGCAGGCGCTGCTGCAGTCGACCAACATCATCTACTACGCGCTGACCCACTGATGTCCGTGCGCTGGCGTATCGGGCTGGTCATCGGCGTAGTCTTGCTGGTCGCGGGGGTGGGCTACCTGCTGCTTCGCGACAAGGGAGACGGTCCGCCCAGGCCAGCCGGGCCGACCGACACCCCCGAGTCGGCGATCGACGTCACGCGGTTCGCCGAGCCCGATGCCCTGCCGGCCGCGACCTATCGGCTGCCTGTACCGCAGCTCGGGCCGAAGACCGGTCCGGTCGATCTGACCCCCTCGGCCAGACTGGAGCAGGTCGACGATCGTCTGCGGCTCGGCGCCGAGCCCGGATTGCTGCTCGATCGGGATCTCCGCACCACATTGTCGGCGGGCAAGTCGATCAAGCTGGTCTTCTCCTTCCTCGGCAGGCGGCCGGTGCGCATCGCGTCGGTGGAGGTCTCGTCACGGACCGGGACCACGCAGGGCTCCCTCGTGATCCGGGGCGCGATGTTCGGACCGACCGAGGGGTATCGGTTGCTGGGCAAGGCATCGGGTAGGATGAAGCTCCAGCTGAAAAAGCCGGCGGTGCTACGGTTCATGCAGCTCGAGCTGACCGGTGCCGGTCCGCTGTCGATCGGCC
>CAZANL010000998.1:0-364 GCA_964486115.1 uncultured Planctomycetota bacterium | reverse complement strand
TCGATCCGAACCTGCGGCCGGGCTGATCTCGGGGCTGGCCTCCGGAGGCGCCCAGGATGCGGTCGATCCGCTCTGGCGCTCCAATCCCGCCTGGCGTCTTCCGCTGGACCTGCAGATTCACTTTCCCCTGCGCCGCGTCATCGTCGACCGGTTGGTGATCGATACCCGGCTGCCGAAGGTGCTGGTCGGGGCATCGCCCAGGAAGGTCGAGCTGTGGATGGGCGGGGATGCCGGCTCGCTGAAGCGCGTCGCCGCCTTCGAGCTGCCCGGGAAGCCGGCGGCGCACGAGCTCGTGCTGGCTCCGGCCGGAAAGGGATACCCGGCCCCGCTGTTGCAGCTGCGGCTGCTCGACAAACACGGACAC
>CAZANL010000997.1:437-1612 GCA_964486115.1 uncultured Planctomycetota bacterium | reverse complement strand
ACTTCGAAGACCAATGAGCGGGGTGGCGTCCCACCTCGACGATCAGGTGGCAGCTCAGGAGCGCATCGCCTGGAATACGCCGCGCTACCGAGCCCGCGCACGGGGGATGTACGAGGTCTGGTATGTCACCGCGGTCGACCCGTCGAGCCGGCTGGGTCTGTGGGTGCGCTACACGATCTGCGTGTCGGCTGATGGAGTGGGGCAGGGCGGGGTCTGGCTGGCGGCTTTCGACCACAAGCATCCGTCGGGCAATTTTGCGCACCGACAGATGTTCCCGCTGTCGGAGGTGCAGGTCGGCCCGACGGGGGTCGCGATCGGTGAGGAGAGTGTGTTCGAGGGCCGTCGCCTTGTTGGAGCACTCGCGGATCTCGGTCGACGGATATCCTGGGACCTGCACCTCGATCCGCTGGACAGACCGACTCCGATGCTACCGGACCTGGCCTATCGCTCCTCGCTGATCCAGACCAAGATGGTGGGCGTGACGCTGGATGCCAGGCTCAGCGGCACGATGACGGTTGACGGTCAGACCTGGGATTTCGACGAGATCCCGGCCGCTCAGACGCACCTCTGGGGCACTCGGCATGCGCACACCTGGAGCTGGGCTCACTGCAATGCTTTCGATGTGCCGGGCGTCGTGTTCGAGGGGTTTGTCGGACAGATCCGCCGCCTGGGCCTGATCTCCCCACCGCTGTCGCAGTTCTACCTGCGCATCGAGGGCCGGGAGCACCGCCTGATCGGCTGGTGTCGCGCGTTGACCAACCGCAGTCGTGTGGCGACTGGGCCGGACTGGGAGTTCATGGGCCGGGCCGACGGAATCGAGGTGTCGGGCCACGTCAGCTGCCGGCCGGAGGATCTGGTCGGCGTCGAGTACCATGATCCGGACGGTGCCCTGCTGGTCTGCTACAACAGCGAGGTAGCCACGATGAATCTTCGCGTGCGCTACCGCGACAGTAGCCACTACGAGTGTTACGTCGCCGATGGGACCGCGGCCTTCGAGTACGCGGGCCGGAACGTCTCTGCGTTGGCTCCGAGAGGCCTCCGACGGCTGGGTGAGGCGGGATGACCCGTCCCGAGGTGGTGGTCGCCTGGTCGTTGACCGTGGATGGCAAGACCGCTCCCTGCTCTCATCGGGGAGAGCTGGCAGACTCCGCCGAGGCGCTGCTGTTCGGGCGGTG
>CAZANL010000997.1:0-427 GCA_964486115.1 uncultured Planctomycetota bacterium | reverse complement strand
GCGGTGCGCCCTGGTGCTGGATGACCCGGAGCCGACGGACGCCTTGGCTGTCGTGGTCAGCGGCCGCGGCCTGGTGTTACCGGAGAGCCGGATCTTCAGTGCCGAGCGCCGACCGATCGTCGCGGTCAGCCAGCTCGCCCCGCCGATGAAGCGGGAGCGACTGGCAGAGGTGGCCGAAGTGGTTGTTCTCGGTGACGCGATGGTCGATCTGGCGGCTTTACTCGATTACCTGGGTGAGGAGCATGGCGTGAGGCGTGTTCTCAGTCAGGGGGGAGCGCAACTCAACCGGTCCTTGCTGGAGGCCCGGCTGTTCGACGGGGTCCACGTGGCGTTGGCGCCGACGGTCGACGAGGAGCTCGAGCTTCGGCTGGTGGGGCAGCACGGAGCCGACGGGGAACTGCGTCTGCAGTACCGGATCGATGGCGAA
>CAZANL010000996.1:0-1612 GCA_964486115.1 uncultured Planctomycetota bacterium | reverse complement strand
TTCGCTGGAAAGCGAAATCGTCTGCGTGACTACCAGCGCGACGACCCGCTCCGGCGTATAGGTCTGATAAGAGGCCTTATGTTCACGCACCGGATCTAGGTGGGAGCCGTGATTGGAGCCGTGTTTGGCCGTGTTTGGAAGTCCTTCTCTGATGGATTGAAAGCGGCGGAGGACGCAGCCTAATGCACCACAGTTCCGGGCTGGTAGGAGAGGCCTCGCTTAGCCCCGCGGCGGCTGAGGAAAACGAGCGTTTTCGCCCTGCTCCTCACAGGCTGCCCGGGGAGGCGCCGTGCCCAACTGCACCGCGAAGTGGTCGGAGTTCAGCGCCAGTTCTTCGACGTAGTCCCGAACCTGTTCACGTCGCTCGGGCGGCAGCCTCCCAAAGTCGGAGATGAGGTCTTCTGGCACGCTGCGAAAGGAGACGCTGACCCGGCGCAGCTCGAAGTGGTCGACGTGGCAGTGCAGTGCCGGCTGACGGCCGGTCCGCACCTGGACGACTCGATGGTAGAGGCGGTCTTTGAAGTCGGGGCCGCTCAGAATGGTGACCGAGCGGTGCTGGGTCCAGACACTCAGTTCGGGCTCCGGCGATCGGTCTGGGTCGAGAAACTCCAGCAAGCCAGGTTGTCCGATGTTGAACATCACCACCGGGCCCGGTTCGCCGTCTCGGTGCATGCGCAGGCGGGCGAAGTCGCGGGGCACGCCTCGGCCGACCTCGCGGCCGTAGTAGTTGATGAGGCAGGTGTTGGGTAGGAGCGTTGTGGTGCCGCCGGTGGGGCTTGTGGCAGGGGAACTGGCTCCGTGAAACTCCGCCAGGATGGGCACGAGCCGCTCCAAGATCTCCTGCATCACGGCGGGGAAGGGTTCGGCCCTCAGGCAGCGGTCCTGGCGGTGGTCGGGCTCGGCGTAGTAGCCCAGACAGGCAAATTGCCAGGCGCCCAGCCAGTAGACCGGCCGAGTGAGTCTTCGGTCGTGACTGGTGCTCCGGGCGTGCGTCGCGTCGCGGTGACGTTGCTCCCAGAGCGGCCGTAGACTCCCGAAGTATTCGATCAGTGCGGTCGCCTGGTCCTGGTCAATGAACCTGGGCAGGTAGGAGAAGCCCGGCCGTTCAACGGGCCTCCGTCCGTCCGCAGCTTCAAGCATCAGGAGAGTCCCCGGTGACACTCACGATGAAGTCCAACACCGCGCCTGCGGCTTCGGCCGGGTGCTCGGTCTCGCTGTAGCCAGAGCGAGCGCGGGGCTTGAATCGGTGATTTGCGTCGTCCAGCCAGTGAATCGAAACGCAGGAGGGCAGGGGAAGGTAGCCCCGTACTTCTTCTCGGTTGCCGTGAGCATCCCGCGTACCCTGCAGGATCAGGGTCGGCGTGTGAAGCTCTCGCAGAGTCTCAAGGCCGGGTCGGTTTCCTGGTTCGCCCCGCAGATGAAAGGGATAGCCGAGACAGAGCAGTGCAGGAGGTTGGAGTTTGTGAGCGGCCTGGGCGGCGATTCTCGCCCCGAGTGAAAATCCGCCGAGGAGGAGTGGCCTGCTGCCCTGAGCCTGGACCGCTTCGAGGTACTGCTGATTGAGGCGGTCCGCACTCGCACCGGGGTCCAGGGCCACGTGGACGACGTCCAG
>CAZANL010000995.1:0-1612 GCA_964486115.1 uncultured Planctomycetota bacterium | reverse complement strand
CGAGGCTGCCGACGTCTTCGACGCGGCTGTGATCGGCTTTCTGGGAAACCTGTCCGAGCGATAGCGCACCGAGCGGACCGACCGCCGCGAGTGTATCGTTCGGCAACTTCTCGAATGAGGAATGCATGAAATCCATCGGCCTTCACCTACTCCTCGTCGCCGCACTCGTCTTCCCAGCCGCACTCGTGGCGGCGCAGGACGCGGCCACGGCCAGCAGCCGCGTGAAGGAGCTGATGGAGGTCACCGGCCTCGCCGAGTCCGTGCGTGCCATGCCGGCGATGGCGGGGCAGCAGGGCGCGGCGATCGGTGGGGACGACGAGTTGGGCAAGTCCTTCCAGAAGGCATTTGCGTCGAGCTTTGCCGCCGAGCCGATCCTCGCGAAGACCGAGTCGGAGCTCGTCGCGCACTACGATCCGGCCCACGCCGCGGCAATCCTCGCGTGGTACGCGAGCCCGCTGGGAAAGCGCGTCCGCACCGCATCGGAAGCGGTGAACACCGTAGTGGGCCAGTCCGAGCTCGCCGCCTATGCGGAAGGTCTCCAGGCCGATCCGCCCTCCCAACAGCGCCTGACCCTGGTGGCCGAGCTCGACGCGGCGACCGAATCGACCGCACAGCTCACCGAGCTGGTCATCCAGATGAGTCGCAGTCTTACCGCTGGCATGGCGCGTGTGATGGCCCCCGACGACCCGGCCGCCAGCAGCGTGGCGGACGACGAGCTCGAGTCTATGCGGCAGCAGCTCGGGCCAATGATGCGGAATCAGATCTTCGTGACGCTGCTGTTCACCCTGCGCAACTTCACGGATGAGGACGTCGCGGCGTATCTCGCATTCTCCGGCTCCGAGCCCTACCAGTGGTTCAATCGGCGCAGCTTCGCGGGCTTTCTCGCTGGAATCTCCGGCGCGTCGGGGCGCTTTGCCGAGTCGTTTGCGCCGATCGTGACCGCCGCGATCGACGTCGAGACCCGGGATCGCATGCAGGCCGAGGCGCGCGCCTACGGGAAGGGCCGCGAGGATCGAGAGTGCCTGGGAGAGAGCCTGGAGCGAGACACCGCCTGCACCGGATTCGAGTGCCATGTGCAGAACGCGGGCTTCCTCCGCGCTTGCCTGGAGGCATCGTCGAAGCGCAGCGATGTCTGCGCAGGGGCGCCGCCGAACGAAGACCTGCAGCGCTCGGTCTTGTGGCGCCTCCAGCAGTGCGAGTCGATCGGCCGCAGAGACTCCTTCTGCCGCTCGCTGATGGGATCGCTCCAGAAACACTGCGAGGAGTCGCGCGGATCCGTCGGTGCACAGGCCGTCCCTGGCGGCCTACCCGCCCTCTCTCCCCAATCTGCTGCATCGCGAATTGCCATTCGGTCCCACATCGATAGTTGGGCGGCGGTGCGAAGGCTGTAGATGTCCGAATTCGCGAAAGCCGAGGTGAAGAAGCCCGTTGAAATCGCCCCGTACCGGGGCCTCTTCCCCTCGCCCCCTCTATTTGACAGAATGCCTACTTATCGGACCCAAGGAAAACGCAGCTTGAACTTCCTATCTGCGAAAACGCAGCTTGAACTTCCTATCTGCAACCTGCTGACCCCCAATGGGCTCCATCCCTTCTCGCAGATTGATCCGAGCAT
>CAZANL010000994.1:0-1613 GCA_964486115.1 uncultured Planctomycetota bacterium | reverse complement strand
CGGTTCGCGCCACACAGTTCCACCCAGAGAAAAGTCAGCAGTTGGGGCTGAATCTCCTGAACAACTTTCTCAGCGCAAAAGCACTCTGACAGACCACTTGCCCCCCTATCAAGAGAATGGTACCCTTAGCAAAATTTCAATCGGATTGGAGGGATTCGAATGACGTACGTGGTTACAGGTCGCTGCGTAGACTGCCGTTACACCGACTGTGTCGAGGTCTGCCCAGTTGACTGTTTCTGGGAAATCGATGAGCCGAAGATGCTGGTCATCGACCCAAATACGTGCATCGATTGCGGCGCTTGTGTTCCGGTCTGCCCGATCCAGGCGATCTACCCCGAAGACGAGGTGCCGGAGTACTACCAGAGCTACACCGAAATCAACGACGACAAGTGGGAAGACGGCGAGAACTGCACCGAGACGACAGGAGCGCTCGAAGGGGCCAAGGACATGGCGACGATCAAGGCTGCTGAAGCCGAAGACGGCCACCCTGACATCGAAGATCCGTAGCAGAGGATGAGTCTGGAGGTCCCAGGACGCTTCAGACTCGTCACAACGGGGGCCCGACAGTCCCAACTCAGGGCCCGTAGGTCTCACGACCCGAAATGGGCTCAACGACGAGCGCCCCTACTTCAGGGTCGCTAACCAGTTCGTCCAGAACGAGGCGGTCTCCGCGACCGCCTTCTTGTCCGGAACGGGTGGTAGTTGGTTCAGTTCTGGCTTTTTCGACACACGTTTGAGCATCAGGTGGGCGAGATATGCGTACTGCGGTGCGGCTGCATTCTCGAGGAGAGCGATCAGACGCTCACCCGCCTCATGCTTGGCCCCTGTCTCGAATAGCAGTCCGGCGGCAACGATCTGTAACGCGGGATCGGCATCATGCTGCATGTGGTGCCTCATCCGGTCAGCCTTGCGCGGTGACTTGCTGGCAGCTAACCGCCAGAGTCCGCGCAGGCGGGTCTTTCCACTCGTACTCCCCAGCATCTGCTCCCAGGCTTCGCCCGGCACCCGCTCGAACTGCCCCATGACCATCACGAAGGTCTCGTCGTCCAGGCGTCGACCGGCCTCCTTATAGAGGCGGGCGGGAAAGCTGATGAGCTTGACCGCGACCAACCCAGCGATCAGGAACGTCGGCAGCAGCAACAGCATGAGCCCTCGGAGATTTACCCGTCCCCCCTCATCCCCGACCCCTTGCTCCACCATCCCGATCCGGCTGACCATGATGCCGATCTCATAAAGGAAGCAAAACGGCAGAGCCAGCATGATCTGGGTAAAGACGTCCGGTGGCGTGAGGATCGCAGCCAGCACGAAGCCGAACAGGATGGCGAATCTCCGCTTCTCGGCAAACTGCTCCCAGGTCAGAACCCGGATCTTGGTGATGAACAACATCACCAGGGGAAGCTGGAAGACCAACCCCATGATGAGCGAGAGCATCAGAAAGAAAGAAATGTGCTCACTGACCTGGATCATCGGCGTGATCGTATCATCGCCGCCGAAGGCCAGCAGGAACTGGAGCCCCCACGGCATCATCATAAAGTAGAAGAACAGCACGCCCGAAATGAAGGAGAGAAAGCTGGCCGGAGCAAAGGACACCACGTACCGGCGCTCCGAGCGGT
>CAZANL010000993.1:0-1615 GCA_964486115.1 uncultured Planctomycetota bacterium | reverse complement strand
GACTCTGTCGCCATTACTCCGCACCGGCCGCCAAGAGCTGGCGCATCTGCGCTTGGTGCGCATCGGGCGTGAGGTCGGTCGTGCATTGGAGTTCGAGTCCGCTGACCGCCCGCACCTGCCGCACGATACGACTGGCTGGCCCCAATCGCTCCAACAGTCACGTGTACTGACCTCCCAGAGTGCCGATCAACTGGAGCAGGTCTACGCCCGCGATGTTAGAGTGGGCGAATTCGGTCCCGATGATGTCGAGCTACTCAGGAGCCCCGCCCGGCGTGTGATCAAGTAGCGGATCCATTGACGGCACCCAACAACGCCTCGACCGCGACCTTGACCGACGACGGCAAGCTGTTCCAGTTGATCCGGCCGGTGATCACCGACCGCAGAGGGCAACTCGATGGGGAGTTTACCAGCCGAGCTTCTCGATGTCGTCCAGGAGGGTGTTGGGAGCTAGGTGGGCGTAGTGCTTTTCGGTGGTCCGCACACTGCTGTGGCCTAGCAGCTTGGAGACCTTGAAGATGCTGACCCCTCGTCTGACCAATCCGCTGGCGAACGTGTGTCGTAGTACATTCCAGTCGCAATCCAGCTCAGCGATCTTCCTGAGGTGTCGCAGGTTGACCGTGAAGAACGTCTTTCCGCGACGCCTATCGGGTCCGCCGCTAAAGCACGGCCCGGAACCCGCCAGCGGTAAGAGGGTGCCTGCTAAACGGCTGTGTAGGGGTATCACCCGCTCCTCGTAGTCCTTCGGACGCCACTCGGGCTTGATCGTGACCGAGAGCGTGCGCTGCTGGAAGTCGATATCGGACCAGTCCAGGTGCCGGATTTCGCCCTGCCGCAAGCCCGCAAAGACCGCCACCCCGATAGGTGCCAGCAGAAGGCCGTTGCGGTAGTTGGAAGCGCACGCCAGCAGCCGCTCGACCTCGGTATCGGACAGGCTTCTGATGTGCTTCTGGCGCTTGATCCGGGGCTTGTTCAGGCCAGTGAACGGACTCTCCGGGAGGAAGCCCAGGTTGAGCGCGTAGGTGAACGCGGCAGCGAGCGTATCCCAGTCGCGCTTTACCGTATGGGGCGATACTTCCTGCCTGCGCTTGCTCTCCCAATCCAGGATATTGCGGGAAACTACCCTGGCGGGCGGTCTCTGGACTATCTCGAAGAATCTGGTGAGCCGGCGTGTATCTTGTTTTATCACCGAAGGCGAGCAGTCGGCCGAGACCAACTTTGCCCGGTAAAGCTCGATGAACTCCTTGATCCCGAGTGGGGGAGCGTCGAGGCCATGGCGGCTGGCGTCGATCTGGGCCTGGATTTGAACGAGGGCTTTCTCGGCCAGCTTCTTGTCGGCTGTACCCGTCGTTTTCCTGAACCTACGGCCGCTTGCATGGTATGATATCCACCAGTTGCGGCTGCCTTTCTGCTTGAAAAGCTTCGCCATCGCATGGATAAGATAGCAGGTAGAGGCGGGAATTTCGACATAGTTTCGCCAGAGTCGCAAGGCAGCAAGAAGCATCGGCGGCGTAATGTGTTCGCTGCCAAGAAGTTACATCCCGGGCGATTAGCTCAGTTGGCTAGAGCGCCACGTTGACATCGTGGAGGTCACTGGTTCAAGTCCAGTATCGCCCAC
>CAZANL010000992.1:0-1616 GCA_964486115.1 uncultured Planctomycetota bacterium | reverse complement strand
CTGATCGCCCATCAGCAGCCTGTCTGCTGGTGGGACTTCCAGCCCGGGGCCTTTCAGCAGCTTCTTCGCAATCGCTTGAAGCTTCGGGCCGCTGTTCAGCTGGCATCGATCCGGCTCGTGGTCAATCACTACCGTGTTCGAAATCGGCACGGCATGGTCCTGCTAGGACTTGCTCAGCGGATCGCCAAGATCGGTGAGGACCGGAAGATCATCTCCTGGCTAGCGTCACCGCATGAGGGACATCAAAAGGAGGCCGAAGCTCTCGCAACTCGCATCTCTCAGGTCCCGGATTTCAAGGCAGAACAGGATTCTCTGGCCCGGCGAGTGTTGATCCAGCTGGGCCGGGAGAACACGCCCCTCACCCCCAAGGAGGTCATCCAGCTGCAACCGACGCAGACAGTCCAGCACGCGATCTCGACGATCGCCAGCGTCCTGATCCAGGTTGCGCGAGAGAGAGAACAAGGCATCATCGACGACATCGACACCGAGTTCCTCCACGACTACCGCGTGTCGCTACGCAAGCTCCGGTCCGTGCTTTCCCTGGTCAAAGGGGCCTATCTCAAGCAGGAGACCCGGGAAATCCGAGGCCGACTGCGAGAATACGCACGCGCGACCAATCACCTACGCGACCTGGATGTCTGCTTGCTCCGAGAAGCTGATTACCGGGCCCAGGTGCCCGCCGACCTACGGTCGGGATTGGATCGGCTGTTTGTCGACCTGGCCACCGAGCGCCGTCGCCTCGCAGATAATGCGGGGAGCCGACTGCAGACGGTCGAGTACCTGGATCGGATTCAGCAAATACAGCAGTGGTTCAGACGCCCGGACCTACCCCCGGGGCCAAAGGCCGGCCACGAGATACGGCCGGTGGTGGTCAAGCAGATAGCCAGGCGCTACAAGCTGATCCGTAAGAAGGGACGGGAGCTCAACCCCAACACCCCTGATCAAGCATTTCACGATCTGCGAATCGAATGCAAGAAGCTCCGTTATTTGCTCGAGCTGTTCGGCTCCCTCTTTTCATCGCCCGAGATGAAACGAATCCTCCGCCGTCTTCGGGGTCTGCAAGACGTGCTGGGCCAGTTCAACGATCATGCCGTGCAGATGGGGAGGATGACCGACTACCTGAACGGTACCCATAATCTCGACCCGCACTCGGCCTCATCCATCAGCAGCCTGATCTCATCCCTCCAGCTCAAACAATGCAACGCTCGAGCCGCCATCGCCGAACGGTTTCTTGATTTTGGCGATATCAAGATGAAGCGGCGCTTCACCAGCCTGCTGGTGGGCCAGGCGGCCCCCTCCAAGTGAATCTGGGAAGCTGGCTACGCGGCGCAGGGGATTCGTGGGGGAAGCCGTGAGTGATGGTCTGGAGATCGAACGGAAGTTCCTGGTCGATGAGGTACCTTTCCTCGAGGGCGTGAGGTCAACCCACCTGTGTCAGGGCTACATCGCGACCGGCCAGACCGAGGTCCGCCTGCGCATGAGCGAATCCCGCTACACACTGACCTGTAAGCGCGGCGATGGTCTCAAGCGACGTGAAGAACAGATCGAACTGTCTGCCGAGCAATTCAATGCCCTCTGGCCGCTCACCGAAGGCCGGCGGGTCGACAAGACACGAT
>CAZANL010000991.1:0-1617 GCA_964486115.1 uncultured Planctomycetota bacterium | reverse complement strand
CTGCGGAATGTCGAGCTGGTGTTGCACACGTCAGACGGCGCTGAGGCGTGGCGAGAGAGGTCTGGTGCGTTCGGTCGGCTTGAGGGGCGTGTTGGTGGTTCTTGTGGGGGAGGCCGCAGTGACGCTGGCCGCTCAGGGGAGAGGCGGCGCGAGTCCGCCTCTCCCTTGTTTGGTTCCTGCTCAGGGGAGGTTTACAGACCCGTCGCCGATCTGGGCGCGGTCGGCCATCTCCAAGACGCTGGCTTCCGTGAGGTCGCGCTGGTTGGTGTTTTCTGGAACGACCGCCTGACTGACTGAATCGCCGGTGACGGGGGTGTTGGCGGGGAAGTCGGGGCTCACAGACAGGTAGCGAGCGTCGGGGTTTATGCGGACAAAGCTGCACCCCGCGGCAAGCCAACCGTCGTACTGGGCGCGGCAGTGCGCGTAGTCAGGGGTCCCCTGGACGTGGTCGATCTCCGATTGCAGCAGCATGACGCGCAAGCCCGAGGCGTTCGCGACTGCGGCGTCTATGTGGTTGCGCATATCGCGCAGCCACCAGTAGCGGCGGGCGCCCGGGACTCCGGCCCAGCCCTCGGGCCGGCCGCCCTGAAAGACTCTGTTTTGACGAATGGCTCTGGCGAGCGCGACTGACGGGTACGTCCTGGTGCGTCCGGCCAAGTCCGTCGTGACGTGCGGGTTCAGGCGGAAGTCTTCGTCGTCGTCCACGGCGCCGGCAAGAAGACTCCTGGATGGACCGATCGCCTGAATCTGTTGATGAGGTGGGGACCGGCTGAACACCTTTTCGAAGCGAATTTCAACCAGGAAGCCTCGGCATTGGCTTCATACATCAACTTCGCCTATCGCACGGACGTGTGGATCGGGAGCCTCAGGGAAGACCTTGAGCAACTTGGTGCTCATCACCCGGGGTCGCACATTGACATCGTCAGCCACAGTTGGGGTTCGGTTGTCGCTACTGCCCTGCTCGGTGGTGGATCAGTGCTCGGCAGAGATTACGATCCGATCACTCAGAGTTCGCTCGGCTCCTCAAACTGCCGCCACCTGGTGACCATGGGCAACCCGCTTTGCCTTCGAATCGGCCAGATGGCCGGGGTTCATCTGAATCGAGGCCGGCCATCGATTCTCACCGGTCGATGGTTGAACATGCACAATCGTCGAGATCGATTTCCCTACCTGCGCCTGCCAATAGGAAACCAGCCACTGGTCATCGACGGTTGCGAAAACCTGGAGCTCCATCCGTTGACCGGGCATACGGGGTACTGGAAAAGCAAGGAAGTGGCCGACCACATTCGCAGCCTGGGAACATGAATGGAGTAACAGCGCCTGCAGGTACTACCAGGGGTCGACCCCAAGCAGCTGTCTTCCCAACGGCGTCAACTGCGCCGTTTCCCCTTCTTCGTGCTCTTTCTCCTTCCTGTTCCCGCCCAGTCCAGTCAAGCGCTCCTGCCACCAGGTCTCCCTCTCCTTGCGCCACTCTTCAGTCGGCGCTTCCGGAGCCGGGTACATGGTGATGTACTGAGAGACCCGAGGCCTGGTCCCCGTGTTCGGGTTGCTGCCGTGCGGCAGGTCGCTGTTCCAGATCACCAGGTCGCCGGCCTCGCCTGCAACCCTGAAGGCCTC
>CAZANL010000990.1:0-1618 GCA_964486115.1 uncultured Planctomycetota bacterium | reverse complement strand
AGAGCTGTGACACGAGCGCCGGCGGCACGCAGATGATCTACCCGACCGGAGGAGCGGGCGTCGCGCGGCCCCACGCTCCGACACATGTCAACGGACAACCCGCGCAGTACAGCGCGTCCGGCAACCTCGAATCCCTCGGGACCCGCAGTTACGCCTACGATGCCTTCGAGCAGCTGGTGAGCGCACGGGAAAACGGGGCACTCTCGGGCCAGTTCAGCTACAACGCGCTGGGCCGGAGGGTGCGCAGCGAGGATCACAGCGGAACCCGGGCCGAAGTTCTCTACGACGTGACGGGCGATTTCGAGTGGGACGCCGCTCGCAGCCTGGCCCGTATCCACATCGGTTTCGCCGGCGCTGTCATCGCGACACAGGTCGAGCCCTTCAGTCCGCCCGAGGACACCGCCATGGCGCCCGCTGCAGGGCCCACGGAAAGAACGGTGCTGTTGGCCGGCTTCATGGCGCCGGTGACCGTGGCGTTTCTCATCCTGCTGTTGCAACTCGTTCTGCTGCGGCGGAACGGTCACGGGCTGGCGCGACCGGCGTTGGCCGGCAGCACGGCGATTCTCTTCTATCTCGCCAGCGCCTCCGCGACGCTGGGCGACCTGCCGAAC
The DNA here is from genome assembly GCA_964486115.1 of uncultured Planctomycetota bacterium. GTDB lineage: Bacteria > Planctomycetota > JACQVV01 > JACQVV01 > CAZANL01 > CAZANL01. The sequence goes on along the minus strand of CAZANL010000990.1, from coordinate 1,007 downwards.
GGAGACATCGACGGCGATGGTCGGCTCGATGCGGGCGACCTGTTGAGGGCCCAAAGGGCGCTCGAGGGAGAGCTCAGCCTGATCGCCGAAGAACTCGAGCGCGCCGACGTCGCCCCGCTTGAAGGGCCAGCCGATGGAACCCTCGACCCCGCCGATCTACTGCTCCTGTTCCGCGCCGCGCGCAACGACGACATCGATGGCGACGGCCTCGGGACCCGGGCGGAACTCGATGCCGGCGCTAGCCCCTTTCGGAGCGACTCCGACAGCGACGGCCTCGATGATGGGGCCGAGATCGCACTGGGCACGGATCCGGGCAACGCGGACTCGGATGGGGACGGCGTTGAGGACAGCGTCGAAGCGAGCCTGGGGACCGATCCCTCGAGGGCCGACACCGACGGTGACGGTCTGGGCGACTTCGATGACCCGGAGCCGTTGACGGGCGTCATCTACCGCTTCACCGATCACCTGACGAGCACCACGAGCCGATGGCAGGCCGACGGAACGCTGATCGAGCGGGTCGTCTACCAGCCGTTCGGCTCCGCCCGCAGCAGCACCGGTGGACCGGCCCAGATTCCCGACTTCGGCTTCACGGGCCAAAGACTCGAGGCCGGCATCGGGATCTACGACTATGGCGCGCGGTGGTACGACCCGAATCTAGGTCGCTTCCTGCAACCGGACTCGATTGTTCCGAATCCCGGCGACCCGCAGAGCTTGAATCGCTACAGCTACGTGCGAAACAACCCGGTCAGTCGGGTCGACCCTACTGGCTACTACGACTACGGGACTCTGGGTGGGGAGTCGTCGTTCGGCCTTAGCATCTTCAACGAAGGAAACTCGATCTACGCGGATATCCAGAACCAGATCGCATCTACGCTTGGTGGGTACTCGAGTGGCTTCTCGGCGCAGTACGGCGGGTACGCCAGCAGCTTCAGTGCGGACCCGTGGAGCGGCTTCAGCTCGCCTTACTCGAGCGGGCTTGGAGGTGGCTATTGGGATGGCTCGTCCCA
>CAZANL010000989.1:0-1620 GCA_964486115.1 uncultured Planctomycetota bacterium | reverse complement strand
GGCCCCACGGCTGGACGCACGCAGCGCTCGACAGTATTCGATCAAAGCGTGGTATGTCCGACGGCTGAGCGGATTCTGGTCGAAACACACCCGATAGCGATGTTCCAGTCGCTCCAGCTCCGAGTGGGCCTCACCCGCTCCGCTGCAGAGCAGCAGACCGATCACTGCGGAGAGCAGCGGACGGGAGGTCATTTCCGCCGCTCCTCGAGTTTCCTGCCCTGCGGGTCCCGTCCGTCGGCCAGATATGCCACCAGCAGCAGCTGCTCCAGAGCCGGCGAATTGCCGTGGCGCTTCTTGAACGTCTCCAGTTCCTCGATCGCTGCGGGAAACAAACCACAGGCCAGGTAAGTCCGTGCCCTCGATAGTGGCCGCCGCGCGGCCATGCGATCCACCAGCCGCCGAGCCTCCGTCGGCTTGCCCGAGAGGGCCAGCGAGCGGGCCAGGAGGCGAGCCAACGTCGGGTCCGGGTGTTTGTCCATCAGCAACACACGCCGCAGCAGCTGGGCCGATCGATCACCCAGACCGCTGGCCAGCTGCAACTCGCCATGCAGTCTCAGCAGCTGAGGCTGAGCCGGGAACCGGCCGACCGAGGAACTCAGCATCGTCAGGGCCTGCTCCCGCTCACCCCGCTGGAGGTGACGCCTCACCTGGACCTCGAGACTGATCGCATCGACCGGTTTATTCGGGCCAGGAAGCTCGAGCAAAGCCTGTATCGCCTTGTCGCGGTACTCTCCCCGACTGGCAGCGGCCAGTCGATGATAAACCGCGGCGGCGGGCCGACGCCGACCCAGACTGCACTGTATCTGAGCCATGGCCAGCAACAAGCGGGGCTTCTCGCCGCACGCCACGAGCCCTCGGCCGAGTACATCGAGTGCTTCCGGCCAGTCGTCAGTCCGCAAGGCTAAATCCGCCTGCAACAGGTAGAGCTGCGTCTCGTCGGGAAAACGACCAATCAAGCTGTCGAACCAGCGGACCAGCTGCCGCTCCTGTCCACCGATCATCATCAGGGCCGAGAGCTCCAGTGCGGCATGGCGGTCAGCCTGACCCCGTCGGGTCTGCAGGTACGCATGGTACGCATCCCGCGCCAGCTGGTCTCGCCGATGTTGGCGGGCTTGGCGTGCGAGTGTCAGCAGATGTCCAGCCGGCCCGTTGTGCGCCAGAAACGTCATTTGCTCGAGCCCGAACGTAATCCGACCGGTCTCTAGCAAGCGAGCCGCCTCGAGCCATGCCGCTCGATCCAGCGAAAGTGTCCGAGTCTGATCCGCGGTGACGCTACCCAACTTGGCGATGCGACCACTGAGGACTGGGATCCACTCAGGACGGGCTGTGCGGTAGCGAGATAGCAGAAAGGCCTGCTCCCGCTTCGTGTCCCCCGCGCCGCGTGCCAGCTTGCTGGCCAGCTCCAGGTAAACCAGGCCACCCGCCTCTCCCGACCAGCCCTCGAGTAACGTGAAGGCCTCGGCGGTGCGATCGCAGCGCGCCAGCAGGAACACACCCTCCTGCCGCGCGGCCAGCGACCGCAGCGCGCAGGCCCGCCGCGCCCAGGCAACCGCCTGCGCCTTTCGCCCAGCGTGGTGCGCCGCGCGAGCGAGGCGAATCAAGCAGCGATGGTCTCGCGGC
>CAZANL010000988.1:0-1621 GCA_964486115.1 uncultured Planctomycetota bacterium | reverse complement strand
CAAGAAGCGCAAGAAGTAACGAGGGGGCTGGTGCCTCGCAGCAAGGGCACCAGCAACCCGCATGGATCGAGCAAGACCTGGGGGGGCGTGATCCCGAAAACGCTCCACCCAGATCTGGCCTGCCTGGCACCGCGATCCCGGTCCCGCATATCGCCGAGCCAAGAACCCCGATTGACCAGTGGCCCCTGATCTGCCTCAGGGCCCCCCGCCAAACGATGCCCTGCGATGCACCGTAATAAACCCCCTGAGAAGCCCTCAAACACTGGAGAGATCGGATGAATCGCTGGCTGGTTATCTGCCTGACCACGCTGACAGCTACGACGGCAGCGAATGCCGCCCCACGCCTGTCGAAAAAACGGCTGGAGGCGCATGTCCGCCATCTGGCCTCCAGGGAGCTGGAGGGCCGCGGCGTCGACAAACCGGGCGGCCTGAAGGCGCGCCAGTACATCATCGACCAGTTCCGGGAATTTGGCCTGAAACCTGGCGCAAAGAAGGGCTGGCTCCAGCCGCTGACTCTTGTGGGGCAGGGCGCAAACGTACTCGGCCTGCTGCGCGGCAGCGACCCCAAGCTGAACAAGGAGGTGGTGATCGTCGGCGCCCACTACGACCACCTGGGCATTCGAGGCGGCAAGATGTACCGCGGCGCCAACGACAATGCGGCGGGAGTGGCGGTGATACTCGAGCTGGCGCGAGTGTTGTCTGGCAGAAAAAACCGACCCGCGCGCAGCGTGCTGTTCGCCTGCTGGGACTTCGAGGAGGGAGGGCTCCACGGCAGCCGAGAGTATGTGACCTACCCGACCATACCGCTGCGCAACGTCACAGCTTATCTTGACATGGACCTGATCGGGCGGGACTTTCTCGACGTCCTGCCCCGCAAGGTATTCGTCATCGGCAGCGAGAGCGCCAAGGGGCTAGAGGCCATCGTCGACCGGGCGGCCAAAGGCCGCAAGCTGGACGTATTGCGGCTCGGCGCCGACCTGGTCGGACCTCGCTGTGACTTCTGGAACTTCCGTAACAAGAAGGTCCCCCACCTGTTCTTCAGCTGTGCGGAGCATCACGACTACCACCAGACCACCGACCTGCCGGACCGCATACGATATGACAAGCTGCACCAGATCGGGACGATGATCCATCACACCCTGTCGCAGCTGGCCGGCCCCTCACCGCGACCGACCTACAACGAACGGCTGCGCTACTCGACCCAGGAGGCCGGGCGGGTCGCTCGTCTGATCGATGAGATGACCGCCGTGACCCGGATGGGGCGAGTCGAGAAGCTGCTCTGGAGCCTGGCCAGCCGACGGCTGACCCGCATCGCCCGCAAGAAGCGCTTCTCCTCCGCCGATCGCAATGCGCTGCGCCTGGTGGTGATCGCGACGCTCGTCCGCCGACGGATCAAGCCCTTCCAGCGAATCGACCAACCACCCAAGAAAGCACGCTAGAGGCCCCTCAAACCCCTCATTTTGACTTGGCGGAGCCATCCTTTTATACTTTGTCGTCCGCACGTTTCTACAGAAGAGGACGACAGGGTGGCCGAACAGGCAGAGTACAACAGCAGAACACAGGCGACCGTTGCTCGCATCGGGGGCTGGTGCATCAGCGTGATCGAGGGCACCGGCGATGC
>CAZANL010000987.1:0-1621 GCA_964486115.1 uncultured Planctomycetota bacterium | reverse complement strand
ATGACGGTGCTTCTGAGCGCCTACCCCACGGAAAAGGATGACAGCGTACGGGCCGATATGCTCTGGGGTGTGCGGGAGTCGAAGGATGATCAGGTCGTGCCCCATTTCCTGGCGGCACTCAGATCGGACAATCTCGCGCTTCGTTCGGCTGGCAACTCGGGTCTGAAGAAGTTTTCAGGGCAGGAGATGGGTTTTCTAGCCCACACCAAGCCGGCGGACAGGGTCGAAGGCGTCGAGAAGTGGGCGATCTGGTGGAGGCTGACCAAGGCCCGTCGCGACCTCGCCGGGAAAGACGAGGCAGCGGCCAAGAAAGCCAGTGCGGTTCTCATCGCGGGCGGTGAGGAGGCCCTGCCCGCGCTGCAGAAACTGATCGACGAGGCCCAGCGGGCCGCCGTCAAGCGACGGGTCATCGCGGTGCTGTCCCAGATCAAGGGGGCTCGCGCTGCCTGGCAGCTCACGGAGCTTCTCTCGGACTCGGACGTGAGTCTGCGAATCGCCGCGATCGATGCTCTCGCGGAGCTGGGTGAGAAGAGCGTGTCCCGATTGATGGCGGCCGGTTTTCGCGGGAGCCGGGAGTTGACCGAAAAAATGGCCCTGGCGGGAGCACTCACACGTCTGGGTGCCGGTGCGTCGGTTCGTGACTTCTTGATCCAGACCGTCGACGACCAGAAGATGGCCCCTCAGCGGCGTCAGGGCGCGCTGGGAATTCTCTGCCAGAGCGGTGAGGTGGCCAACCTGCCGCTTTTGAGGGATGTGCTTGCGGGTGCTCGCGGGAAAAACATTCCACGGTCGCGTGAGGCGGCGATCCTCGGCTTGGGCCGGATGGATGATGCAACTGCACGGGATCGACTGCTGACGCTGGCCGGCGGATCAGCGGTTGGCGATGCTGTGGCGGCGATTGACTCGCTGCGGAAGGGGAGGCAGAGCGAGGCTGCGGCCAAGGTCATGATGATCGCGAAGAAGAGCGACTCGGACCCTGTAAGGGTGGCGGCCTGTCGTTATTTCCAACAGATCGAGCATCGGCCAGTGGTGCCTTACCTCACGCAACTGATTACTGACGAAAAGACCTCTGAGGGACTGCTGGAATCCGCCGTCGAGGCCCTGGGTAGTGTGGGTGCCGAAGGCGACGCGAAAACAGTGATCGCGCTGGCCGGGAAGACCCAGTCAGCTGACGGGGTCAGGTCTGCTGCGGCACGGGCTGCGCTGTCCCTCGACCCGAGCGGTAGCTGGAACCGCCTGAGCAAGCTCGTCGGCCCGAAGGCTCCACGGGGACTGGTGCTGGCCGTGGTTGAAGGAACGGTGAATCGTCCGGGGACTGCCTGGCTGAAGCGGCTGGTGGGTCTGCTGGAGCATGGAGATGCCTCGGTTGCTCGCGCAGCGCAGGCGGCCCTCGAGCGCCGGAGCGGTATGGCCCACGGTACGCAGCTTGTGAAGTGGCAGGGCTGGGTTGCCATGTGCGATGCGGTGGATACCGCGATGCGGGAGCTCGACCTGAAAGCCAAGGTGGAGCAGGAACAGTCAAGCGGTGACCCACTGGCCAAGCTGGGCCCGGAAGCTGTGGATCGCCTGTTGGAATTTGCCGAGGGTAATGGACGGGTCGCGTCCCGGGTCAGGCTGCTCG
>CAZANL010000986.1:0-1624 GCA_964486115.1 uncultured Planctomycetota bacterium | reverse complement strand
GCCCCCCTCACCGAAGCCCTGGCCCGGCACCGCTCCATCGCCGCGATGGGTTCGCTGGCGACCTGGCGCTGGAAGACCGGGGATCTCGACGGCGCCGAGGCGCTGTACCGGGAGGCCGACGCGGCCTACCACGCTCGGGAGCCCCAACCCCGGGCCTGGCTCGCGACCCAGCTCGATCGCCGAGCGCCGGACCGACTGCGACGGATCGTTCAGTTCCTTACCGACTTCAAACAGGTTCTGGATCAGTGCCTGCAGCAGCGTATCCTCATGCGATTGCTGCTCCTTTCGGTGGTACTTCGGTTTCTCAAGTACTACGGACTTTACTTGTTATTTACAGCGGTGACCGGGTCCGCTGGCCTGACAGTACCCGCTCTGAATGCGCTGCAGTCACTGGCAGCGCTGGTCGCCTCGGAGGCTGCTGCCAGCCTGCCTATTCCCGCCTTGATGGGTTTCGGTACTTACGAGGCAGGCGGGTTTCTGGTGCTCACATTGCTGGGGTATTCGGCAGTGATGTCTCTCGTCACGATGTTGACCATACACATTGCCGCCCAGGTGGTTGACTATCTGCTCGGTTGCGGTTGCCTGGCGCTGTTTTTTCTGATTGTCCCGAGACAGGTGGGGGTGGCCGATTCACAGTTTCTCACGGCCCGCGTTTTCCAATTTCGGTATTGGGCACTGGTCTTTGCCGGTGCCGTGTTTGCGGTCGGCCTGGTTCTGATCGCTGGGCAGTATGACCGGGTGCAGAAGGCCCGCTCCCAGTTGCCACCACCGGTTGGGCAAGCCGTCATTCGACCATTCGAATCACCTGTTTCACACTGGACAGACCAGGATCTACCCCGCGGCTGGATGGTCTGGAGTTCCAACCGTTTCGGTAACCACGACATCCTCCAAATGCACCTTCCGAATGGCAGAATCACGCGCCTGACACAGCACCCGCACAGCGAATATTTCCCGCGCATTTCACCCGATGGCCGGCAGCTGGTGTTTGCAAGGTCCCGTGAAGCCTGGGTGTCTCAGCGTGATCCGGTACCCTGGAACGTGTTTCTGCTGGACCTGGAGTCGGGGCGTGAACGACAGCTTGCCGAATTTGCGACCTCACCGACCTGGTCAGAGGATGGTGACCGGGTCTACTTTCAACGCGGAACAGACGAATTCGTGGAGCTGGATCTGGCGAGCGGGCGCGAACGCGTACTTTATCGGGCCGGGGAGGGGATGATCCCCGCACGGGTCGAGTTCTCGAGACCATCGTACAACCTACGTCGCACACAGATGGCGGTTACCTGGCGCGGAGCCAGGCGTATGACGGTGACTGTAGGTCTGGACGGAAACCTGCGGCCAATCGGTCAGGGTTGCCAACTGACCTGGGCACCGGATGGCGGATTCTTGTACTGGGTAGATCACGGCGGTCTGATGCAGAACCAGATTTACAAACAAGCTCGCGGAACAGATGAGGCCCGGTCATGGCTGGATCTGCCAGTGCCCTACAGTCACGAGTATTTTCCGCGGCTGAGCAGGGACGGGCGCTACCTGGTGCTGGGGGCAAGCCGCGGTGGTCACGAGCACGATGTGGCGGACTACGAGATATTTCTATGGTCGGTCGGTGCTCGTCCTGAACGAGCAATTC
>CAZANL010000985.1:0-1625 GCA_964486115.1 uncultured Planctomycetota bacterium | reverse complement strand
CTGGCTCCCCCTCCTGCCGTGAGTTGACAGAATCCGTCTTATCGGACCTAACCGCTCGTTCCTCCTCGCCAGGAGTTCGGCTACGACCTCATCGACTTCGTGGGCCGCGCTCGGTACCTGCACGGCAAGCAGCGCGAGGAGATCCAGACAGAGCTGAGAGAGCGGGGAGTCCAGCTCTCGACCGGCACCATCAGTGCCCTGTGCGACCGGTTCCTGGCCCACCTCGAGCGCCTCCACGTCCTGCGAAGTCCCGCCCTCCGCGCCGCGCTCTCCCAGGGCTACGCCCTGCACATCGACGCCACCTGCGACAAGGGCAAGGGCGGCCACTTTCTCTGCATCGACGGCATCACCGGATGGGTGCTGCAGGCAGCCAGGATCGACTCCGAGAGCGGGGACGCGCTCGCCCCGGTCGTGCAGCGCACCGTCGAGCTCTTCGGCGACCCGGTCGCCGTCATGCGGGACATGGGCAAAGGCGGAGCTGCCGCGGTCCACTCGCTGCGTGAGCGCGGGGTCACCGACCTGATCTGCCACCAGCACTTCCTGCGCGCCGTGGGGAACAGGCTGCTCGGCAAGCCCTACGGCCGGCTGCGCACGCTGCTCAAAGGGCTCGCGCTGCGCTCCGAGCTGATCGCGCTGCGCAAGAAGCTGAAGCCGTACAAGGACGAGGTCGGGCCCGACGGCGAGTTCGGTCCTGGTCGGGTGCGTGAGAACCTGCAGGCCCTGGTCCATTGGCTCATCCAGGGGGACGGCAAGGTGACGCCCTCCTTTCCCTTCGCCCTGCCGCACCTGCAGCTGGTGCTGCGCTGCGAGAGCCTGGGGGAGACGGCCGACACTTGGATGCCGCGTCCCTGGAAGCCGGCGGAGCGACGAGCCATGGGCCGGCTTCGAGCACGAGTCGACAAGCTGAAGAAGGACCCGCGCATCGGCCTCGCCGTCGCGGAGTTGAAGGAGGGGTGGCGCGTCTTCAGTGAGCTGCGCGGCGTCCTGCGGCTGACCCGCTCCGAGCTGCCGGGCAGCAGCCGCGGCGGCCGACAGCTCCCCATAGCGACGGCCGAGATGCTCCGGCTGCACGAGATCGAAATGTCGGTCCGGCAGTACGAACAGGAGCTGGAAGAACGCGCGGGAGCGGAGGCCGACAACAAGCGCACGACCCGGCCCGAGGCCATCGTCCTGCGCTACCTGCGCAGGCACCACCACCAGCTCTTCGGACACCCGGCCATCCGCGACCAAGACGGCCGCATCGTCGCCGTGGTCGAGCGCACCAACAACGTCCTCGAGCACCGCTTCGGTGGCGAGAAGCAGCAACTCCGAAAGCGGCTCGGCCGGGCCGAGCTCGGTCGGGATCTCCAGCAACAGCCGGCCCAGGCGATGCTCGTCTCGAACCTCCGGGACTCACGCTACGTCGAGATCCTCTGCGGCTCGCTGCAGAACCTGCCAGCTGCTTTCGCCCGGCTCGACCGAGGTCAGGTGGCTGAGGTCCAGCTCACCCGAGATCACCGGGACTCGCACCTCGACCGGCTGGTCCGAGACATGCTCAGGCGGGAGCCGGAGGTGGCGGATGCCGGTCGATTGCCGCCTCCGGGCGCCCGAATCGCGGCCAATGCAACGGCCGTCTGACGCCGTAG
>CAZANL010000984.1:0-1636 GCA_964486115.1 uncultured Planctomycetota bacterium | reverse complement strand
GGTGTACGATCAAGGCTCCGCTGAGCGGCCAGCGCGATACCATACACTCGACGATCCGTTGGAGTTGAATGGCTGCCATCTCCTCGTGCGCTGAGTATTCGAGATAACGCACCTCCTTTCCCTCGTGGTGGTTACGCACGGTGCCGACGAAGCTCGTTGCTGCTCCCGCCCTCGGGTCGTCGAGCCGATCGGCCCAGGTCTGTGGCACGATAGGCAATTCGGTCAGTTCAACGTGTGTCAATGGGCATCTGCTCGTGTTTTCCCAGCCTTGCATGGGGGGCTAACCGCCGCTAGTTGGCGGAATGATCGAGAGATCCTCCCCGGCCTGCACCGGATCTTCCGGGGCCAGGAAAGAGTTGTCTCGCGCGACCCGGCAACCCGGCAGAAATTGGGCGACTCCGGGCGTAAACCATGCCAGTCGCGTCAGCAGTGACTGTGCCGTTGCTCCAGGTGGGAGGGGCACAGAGACGGTGTCAGTGCCGGCCGCTTCGGCCAGGGAGGCAAACAGGCGTACGCGAGCGCCTCCGTGTAGTTCAGAGTTCAATCTTACCGCTCTTGTTGAAGAACTGCATTGGGTTGTCCCAGACGATGGTCCGGATAGTCTGCTCGTCGAAGCCGCGTCGCCGCAGCTCCTGGACCGTCTTCGGGACGTTGAGCGGATCTGCAGGGCCCCAGTCGGCGGAGGAGTTGATCAGCATTTTCTCGCCGCCGTACTCTTCGAGGATGTTGGCTGCTCGCTCCGGACTGAGCTTGGTCACCGGATAGATCGTGTGGCCTGCCCAGCAATCCGTCTCGCTTCGCACGATGCCGATCGTCTCTTCGGTGTTGTGGTCGATCAGCACGTTATCTTCATTGTATTGCAAGTCCTTGAGGATCTTGATGGTTCGCTCGGTTCCCTCCAGCTTGTTCTTGTGCGGGGTGTGGATCATCACCGGCAGGTCGTGGTCGGCCGCGATCTCCAATTGCCGGCGAATGGATGCTTCCTCCGCATCCGTGATGTCGTCGAACCCGATCTCCCCGACTGCTACTGTGTGCGGGTGCGCCAGGAACTCGCCCAGGTTGCCCAGCACTTCGCTGGTCAGCGCGGTGTCGTTGGATTCGCGGGGGTTGACCGCGATGCAACAGTAGTGGGCCAGCCCGTGATTTGCCGCGCGCTCCGCCTCGAATTCGAGGATGTGGTAGAAGTAGTCGTAGAACGTCCCCGCGTGTCTGCGGCGGCCGCCCAGCCAGAAGGCCGGCTCGATCACCATCCGGATGCCAGCTAGCGCCATCCGTTCGTAGTCGTCGGTCACCCGCGAGTACATATGGGCGTGCGGGTCGATGATGTCCATGCTCTAGATCCAAGAAGGGTCTGGGAGTGGCACATGAAAGCAAATCAGGCCTTGTCCTGTCAACGGGTTGAACCAGGCGTTCCTGCGCGGTAGATTGCCTTGGTCGCGTGGAGACTAGACCACCTCAACCGGATCCCAAGCTGGCCCAGACCCTGGCCCGTGAACTCGAGGGGGAGGTGCGCTTCGATTTGGGTACGCGTGCGCTCTACGGTACGGATGCCTCGATCTATCGTATCCCGCCGATCGGCGTCGTACTACCCCGAACCCACTCCGACATTGTGCGCGCGGTGCAGATCGCCGGCGAC
>CAZANL010000983.1:0-1636 GCA_964486115.1 uncultured Planctomycetota bacterium | reverse complement strand
TGCCTACTTATCGGACCCAAGGAAAACGCAGCTTGAACTTCCTATCTGCACGATGGAGCCTTCGAGACTCGGCCTCAAGTCTGCTCTCGGCCTCGACTCGCCCGAAAGGGTCGCCGGCTTTCAGCGCACAACCGGCGCTACAGAGAAGAGGTGGAACCTTGACGTTGCAGCGAAGAAAGAAGGAGACTCTGGCACGCGGCCCAGTCAGCGCGAGCAAGAAACCTCTCCATAAACGCGGTCCAGGGTTCCGCGAACGTCCGAGGACAGACGCACCTTCGATTCAGGGTGTGAGCCGGAGGGAAAGTGGCGCGCGAGTGGCTTCTACTGAGTGCCAGTGTCGTCGTCACCTTGACGATCGGAGTCGCACTGCTGCGCTGGCTGGCACCGGATCTCCTCGCCGGATCGCCCGACCTGCGCATCGTCCGGGCCTCGGAAGAATTGCCTCCGTTCTACGAGGGCGTTTTTCGCGACCGCGGCGAGGGCGAGTTCATCGTCAACGATCCGTATACCTTGGTACGCGCCCGGGCACTCATACCCTCGGGAGAGCACGAGAATCGGGGGCCGACGGATCTCCTGGGATTTCGCAACCGCTCGGTTCCCAATCGCGTGGACGTCCTCGTCATTGGCGACAGCCAGACCTACGGCATCAACGTCGGGCTCGACGAGAACTGGCCGAGCCGGCTCCAGGCGGGGCTCCGGGACCCGGATACCGTTGTCTACTCCATGGCTTTCGGAGGCTGGGGGGCGGTCCAGTACCTCGACATGCTGGAGAAGGGCCGCGCCTTCGCTCCTCGGGTCGCGGTCATCGCTTTCTACTCGGGCAACGACGCGATGGAGTCGTTCCGACTGGCCTATGGGGTCGACCGCTGGGAATCGCTGCGTGTCGACGAATCGCTGACCCTGGACGACCGTCCGCGGCTCAAGGACTGGCTGAGCCGGGGCGACTGGGGCACCCAACTTCCGAGCGGGCCCCGCCTGAGCTTTACCCCGGCCCGGCGGCTCTACTCGAACCATCGAAGCCCGGTGGTGGACGCGGGCTGGGCCATCATGGCCGAGGCGGCACAGCGAATGGCCGTCGTGGCCCGTGAGACCGAAATCGCACTGGTGTTCACGATCGTCCCCACCAAGGAACTCGCATACGCAGCGCGTCTCGCGGCAGAGAGGGTGGTGGCGCCCCAGGCGTACCTCGATCTCATACAGATCGAGAGCGCACGCATCGCGGCCCTGGCCGAGCGGCTGACAGCGCTCTCCGGGACGACCTACGTCGACCTCGTCGCTCCGCTCCAGGCCGAGGTGGCCGAGGGCCGGGAGACCCATCCCCGCAGCGTGCAGGGCCACCCGTCGGCCCTCGGCTACGAGCGAATCGCGGCCCGGCTCCGGCCAGCCGTCGAGGCGGCGCTCTCGGAACCTCGCGAGGGCCGGGATCGGGATCATCCGCGGAAACACGATCCAGATGGCGCTCCGGGCCAACCGTATCATTGAGAATTTCCGCGGAATCCCAACCGACGGAATCGGCGCGGAAGGCGCGGGCGATATCGTGAACAACAGCGTTGCGTTCAATCGCGTCGATCCGTGCCCGTACCGGGGCCCGTACCGGGGCCTCTTCCCCTCGCCCCCTCTATTTGACAGAATGCCT
>CAZANL010000982.1:0-1640 GCA_964486115.1 uncultured Planctomycetota bacterium | reverse complement strand
GGTCATCGTGCTCTGCCTGGTGGCGTTGACGCCGATCCCGTTCAACTTCCTGGCCGTCCTGCATATCGTCGCGGCGCTGGTGCTGGTGATGGGCTGGCTGTTTATGACACAGGCCCGCGGCCATCTGTCGACCGAGCGTCAGAGCGTGAAGATGACGCGGACCGGTGCGCAGCCCGAGGCGGAGTCTGACTCCGAGGAGTCGCCCGCAGCCTAGCACCTCCAGGCAGAGCTGTCCCAGGGAGTTGATCCGGCTGACCGGGTCCGGGTATCATCCCAGGCAGCATGCCCCCCGACTTTCGCAAGGCCGCTACGATCCGCGAGTTGATAGCTCAGGCGGGCCTGACGGTCCACTCGCGTGGGCGTTTGGGACGCTGCCGGCCTTGCTGTTCGGGTTGGCGCAACGGATCCGTTGGGTAGTGGAACATGTCGTGGCGGTGGCCTGGCTCGTCGGGCATCGCCTGGCGCTGGTTTGGCGCCCTGACGCAGTCGGCTAGTAGAAGATCTTCTCTTTCTTCTGCACCTCGGCGTACATCTTGGCGACCCACTCGCCGTAGCCGTTGTACAGCCGGCTGGGGATCTGCTCTCCCGTGCCGATCAGCCGTTCGCTGGCCTGCGACCAGCGCGGATGGTCCACCTTCGGGTTGATGTTGGCCCAGAACCCGTACTCGGTGCTGGCCACGCTCCAGAGGGTCTTGGGACGCTCCGCCACCAGCTCGATCTTGACGATCGACTTGGCGCTCTTGAAGCCGTACTTCCAGGGGAGGACCAGCCGGATCGGAGCGCCATGCTGGCCCGGCAGCGGATGGCCGTAGATGCCGGTGGCCAGCAGCGTCAGCTCGTTCATCGCCTCGGCCATCGTCAGCCCCTCGAAGTAGGGCCAGGGGTGGCTCGTGGACTGGCCGGGGAGCCGCTTCTTGTCCAGCACGCTGACGAAGCGGACATACCTGGCACTGGACTTCGGCGATACCTTCTCGAGCAGGGCCGAGAGCGGAAAACCGGTCCAGGGGACGGTCATGGCCCAGGCTTCGACGCAGCGGAAGCGATAGACCCGCTCCTCCAGCGGCATCAACTTGATCAGGTCTTCGATGTCGAAGGTCCGTGGTTTGTCGACCAGCCCGCCGACCTCGACTTTCCACGGGGTGAAGGGGTACTTCTTGGCCAGCTTGTGCACCTTCTCCTTGTCGGTGGTGAACTCGTAGAAGTTGTTGTAGCAACCGGCGATCTTCTCCGGAGTCAGCTTGCGTCCCGCATCCTTGAACTTGGGGTTGCGTCTGGCGGGGTACTTGTCTTTGCGCTGCTTGTCGAAGTGGAGCAGTCGGGGATCGAACGGATCGGGCTCGTTGAGCAGCTGCAAGCCGGCAATCGCCAGGCCGCCGGCTGCCGCGGCCCCCAGGCCGATCGTCTTGAGAAACTCCCGGCGGTTCTCGAATGCCTCTTCGGGGGTCACCTCGCTGTCGGGAAGATCCCAGTCGCGGCTCGACCTTCGCGATCTGTTGGTTGCCATCTGCGCTTCTCCAGTGTGGGTGCTTCAGCCTATGGGATCCCGGGTCACCGGGTCAAGTCCGTTCCCACGCTCGAGCGCCAGGGCCAAATAAAGAGGGGGAGGCCGTTCCGGAACGGCCTCCCCCCTCATCCACAGA
>CAZANL010000981.1:0-1641 GCA_964486115.1 uncultured Planctomycetota bacterium | reverse complement strand
CCGAACCGGTGGCGGCCGAACCCGAAACGCCGATACCCAGCGTGACCGCCGAACCGGTGGCGGCCGAACGAGTTGAAAAATCGGAAAGATGCTTTGTCTGCAAGATCCTACCCGAAAAAGAGTGCGAGCAGCAGCTTGTGCGCGGGCGCCTCAAGCATGTGCATCGGGCGGGACAGAACACTAACATCGTGATTGATACCGTTGGCAGCAAGGTGCCCACAACCGTCCAACTCAGGGACAGATGGGCTGATCTAGATACAGACTTGTCACGCCTGATGCGGGACAAACGCAGGGTTCACATCGTCGCCCACCACCTTTCGAAGGATAGTGATCAACTGGTCGCCGGCGCACAGAGCTTGGTTATAGTCCAGCCGGACTGGCTCATCACGGTCACCGACCTCACTAAGGTGGATTACTGTGAGCGCCAGTTGCCAATAAGTCGGTACACGGGGGTACAGTCGAATGAAGCCATCATTCGCGGGAACGTGGTGCACGAGATGTTCCCGACGATCTGGAGCGAGGCTGCTGGAGAACCTGAGAGCGAGCGTGCAAAGGGAAAGATTCGCGAGCGAGAAACCAGCGCCCTTAAGAGCCAGGTTACCGCTATGGCCTTGGCCAACGTGTTGCCAGCCCAGATCAGCAAGGTTGTCGAGCCCCACGTTAAACGCCTTCTCATTTGGGCGAAAAGTCGTCGCCACACGATGGAGTTCAGGGATGAGACTTTCGTAATAGCCCCCGCGGTCGGTCTGAAAGGTCGAGTTGACTGCATTTGGGAGAAAGACGGCAAACCAGTCACCATCGGAGAACTGAAGACCGGGAAGAGCTGGGGGGACGAACCCAAGGGAGGTCACGAGATACAGCTTGCCGCCTACGCCATGATGCTCCTCTCCAATAATGATGAGATAGCCCTGGACGATCTGTATGGGGTACTGCTCTACTCCGGGAACAAGCAAAAAAAGGACGATCAGCCCAGAAACGTCGAAAAAACTCAGATAAAGATCGTTCTGACCCTCGACAAGTTCCGGAACTGCGTGGATACTCGCAACAGGCTGGTACTCGTCGACCTAACCGGCGAGGCCCACTTCGAAACCAAGAATCCCAACAAGTGCGCAGGGTGCTCGCATAAAGATGACTGCGCTAAGGTAGCATTGCTCGGCGACCACAACGATCCTCGAGAAAAACAAGCCCCGGAGTGGCTGGGTGAAGCAGCCTCGCAATTTGGCTCTAGTGAGCGAGCCTTCTTCAAGCACTATGAAAAACTTCTAGTCGAAGAATTGATCGATGTCAAGGCCAACTACGCTAATCTATGGGTTGACACAGCTGCAAACCGGGAGGCAGACGGGAAGGCTCTTCAGGTATTGTCGAGGTCTGAGCCCGAACAGGATCCCGAGGGGCGATACCGTTACACATACCTTCCCCGCGAGGGCAAGAACGAGAGTGAGCTCCGCACGGGCGATTATGTGATCCTCAGCGGCGCGTCTGGGCCTTCCCTTGGACGCCTGACACTGGGGACGGTGGTACAGGCCTTAGTGGGCCAGGTGGTCGTGAGAACCCCCGACCTGATCCGGTTCGAGCCTAGATGGCTCGACGCTTACTCCGACGAACATCTGTTGGTACGACAGTTCCTTGGTTTGTACCGCT
>CAZANL010000980.1:784-1646 GCA_964486115.1 uncultured Planctomycetota bacterium | reverse complement strand
GGTCTTGCGAGGCACTCCGGTGACGGTCAGCGGGGTGGTTTCTGGCCAGGGCCGTGCCGGGCGCGTGACTCTGGACCTGATCGTTGCGGGTCGGACCCTGCAGTCCAGGCCGATCGAGGTGACGGATGGCGGCCGGGCCCCGTTTCGTTTTGTCTTTCCTGCGCGAACTCCTGGCGTGATGCAGGGGCAGGTCCGTATCCGGGAGCAGGATGTCCTGCCACCGGACAATGCGCTCTATTTCACCGTCCGCGTCTTTCGCACCTTGCCGCTGAGGGTTGTCAGTGATCCGGCTTTTTCTCGCTCGAGCAGCTGGAGGTGGCTCAAGCTGGCGCTCGACCCGGAGGAGAAGGGCCGCCGACTGGCCACAGAGCTACTGTTGCCAGGACAGCTCGCCCAGCGAACTCTTGCCCGGAGTCGAATTCTGATTCTGCCGGAGGTGACCGGCTTGACCGATGAGGGGTGGGCGGCGATCGAGGAGTTCGTCTCGTCTGGCGGTGGTCTGCTCGTCTTGCTCGGGCCCGACTTGCGGCTGCCCGAGTGGCGTACGCCCAAGGCTCGGGAGGTGCTTGGGATGGAGATAGTCGGTCCCGAGCGGCTCTCGAAGCCGCTCGGGCTGGCGCGGGTGGACTGGGCCCACCCACTGCTGGCGTCGTTCGAGGCCGGCAAGAACGGCAACCTGATGGATGTCGAGTGGCTCGGTGTGGCGCGGATCGTTGCCGGAGGGCAGGCCAAGGTACTGGCCAGGCTGGCCGAGAGCGGGCTACCTGCCATTCTAGAACGACCGCTGGGCCGCGGGCGAATGCTGGTCTTGTCAGGGGGGATTAATCCCCGCTGGGGCGAGCTGATCAAGTCCTACGCCTTC
>CAZANL010000980.1:0-774 GCA_964486115.1 uncultured Planctomycetota bacterium | reverse complement strand
TGTTGCAGGAGGCGCTCAAATATCTTGCGCAGTTCGAGGCGCGCCAGGTCAATTTTCGCGTGGGTCAGACTGCCAAGTTGGAACTGGACCCCGGGACAGAAGCTCATCGCATCCGGCTCGTCGGTCCGGGTGGTGCGTCCAGGGTCGTGATGATCGGTGACACCGAGAACACGGTGTCGCTGCCGCTCGACGATGGGCCCGGAAACTACGGGTATCTACTCGAGGGTCGCCGAGGGGTGATTGGGGAGGGTGGGTTTTCGGCCAGCTTCCCCACCGAGGAGTCTGACCTGACACGACTCGAGCGAACCGGGCTGGGCCCATATCTCGGGCTGCCCAAGCTGGCCGCCCTGGAAACTCGCGGGGGCGATACCGATCAATCTCCGGCTGGCGCTAGCACACACGAGCTGACGCCGCTGATCGCATTGCTGCTGCTGCTATTGCTGACCTTCGAGAGTTACCTGTCGACCTTCAAGTACCGATGAGTCGCTCACTGATTCTCGCTCTCATGCGCCCTTGGCTGCCGCTGCCGCTGCTGCTGCCGCTGCTGGTGTTGTTTGTCGGTGCGCCGCTGGTGATTTATCGCCGCAGTGAGAAGGAGCTCTCACCAAAACTGCTCGCGGGGCTCGTCGGTTTGCGTGTGGCGTCAGTGCTTATCCTGTTTCTGATCGTGCTACGTCCTATTTCCGTGCAGCCCCGGCGCATTGAGGAGAAGTCCCACTTGCCGATCTTGATCGACAACTCCCGGAGCATGGGGCAGCAGGATATGCCGGGCGG
>CAZANL010000979.1:0-1647 GCA_964486115.1 uncultured Planctomycetota bacterium | reverse complement strand
AATGCCTACTTATCGGACCCAAGGAAAACGCAGCTTGAACTTCCTATCTGCCACCAAAGAGCACCAGATCGGGGGCGTGCGCTCGCGGCGGCGGGCTGCAGGCGAGGGCGAGTGCCGCGGCGGCCAGCCCGAGGACGCGGGTCTGCCAGCGGGCGTAGCCGGTCGACCGGCACGGTCTCGACGCCGAGAGAATTTCCGGAAACTGCTGACCGATCACGAACTCCCGCCCAGTGATCGCCAGTGTAGGGCCGGGAGGCCTGGGGGCCCAAGGGCGCGGCTCAATCGGGGAACCAGTACATCGGGAGCTTCGGCGCCAGGGCCAGGCCGATCGACGCCCGGTCCACGCTGACCGCGAAGGCCAGCAATAAGCACAGCCCCGCCAGGACGAAGGCCGGGCGGCGCCAGGCGGCCTCCTCGACACGGGAGAGCCGCTCCAGCGAGACCAGGAGGAGCAGCCAGAAGATCGGGTAGTAGCGCGCGAAGTAGCGAATGTGTGGGTAGGCCAGCAGCACGAAGGGCAAGCACCCGACAAAGCTCCATAGCAGCACGCGCTCGCGTGAGTCGCTCGACAGCCCCGCATGACGCCGCGCGAACCACAGTAGCGGCACGGCCAGCCAGGCCCACTGGAACAGCCAGCCCACCTTTCGCAGGCCTCGCGAGATCGCGAGCGCCACGTGGTCCAGGTAGGGCAGGCCCGGTGCGGTGACGACATCCTGGAGGGAACGGGCGCCCGGGAAGGCCTTCGCCAGATAAGGGCCTGGCTGGGCCCACGGGTCGGGCGCGGGGCCCACCTGGAAGGGCGCCACCAGCGCGGCGAAGTGCTGGCCGAAGGCCGCGAAGCCCCGGCCACCTGCGCCGGGTCCGTAGTCCGTGAGGTAGCCCGGGCCGAAGAAGACGAGGCCCGGTGCCACCAACAATGCGCCGGTGAGAACCAAGCCGAGCGCCAGGGGACGGCGCGTCGTCGGTCGCTCCATTCCGAAGCAGACGGCCAGCACCCCGGCCACCAGCGCCAGGTCGGGCTTGCACAGCCCGAGCAGCGCCAGCAGGCTGCCGACCGCGGCCGGATGCCAGCCCCGCATCCAGGCTCCCAGCACCAGGCAAAGGAATCCTCCAACCATCAACTCGGTCGAGAGCCAGAGGAATGGAAACTGTGAGGTGAACAACACCAGCAGCAATGCCACCACCGAGGCCCGCCGCTCCAACAGTGCCAGCGCCAGGAAGCAGCTGGCCCCCGCCCAGAAGGCCATGGCGAAGATGCGCACGGCTTCGTTCAGCGCGCTCTCCCCGGGCGCCAGCACCTTGATGGCGATCACGCATAGCTGTGCGGTGAATCCCATCGGCGGCGACGGGTGGAAGGGCGCCGCGAAGCTCGCCTTCAGCAGCTGGGCCTGATCCCAGACCGGCTCCTGGGGCCACGCCGAGATCGCCGTGGCGGCGCCGAGGATCAGCAAGCACAGCAGTGCCACGACCCCGGCACCCGCGATCTCACGTGAGCGGGTGCCTTCGAGCAGTCCCTGCCAGGCCGTTCGGATCCGCGCCGGTTGCATCTGTGTTGCGTATCGGAGATTGCAGCGGGCAGGTTGAGCTGGGTGCCGCAGATAGGAAGTTCGGCTCTTCCGGGTTTTGTGTGGGTCCGATAGGGGCGCG
>CAZANL010000978.1:0-1652 GCA_964486115.1 uncultured Planctomycetota bacterium | reverse complement strand
GGATTGAAGCCGCCTTCTGCTGCCAGAACGATGAGAAACGTGGACATGGAAACCCTCTTTACCCTGGGACGGAGAGTGGGGAATTATAGTGCTGCCAGGGGCTTGCGCAAGGGGTCTGTGGGCTCAGAGTTTTTTTTCGTAGACCTCATACTGCTTGTAGATCCGCCCTCCCATTGCGGCAATCGCGTTGTTGACCGGGTGATTGTCTTCTAGCGTCCAGGATAACTCGCCCCCAAAGTATCCCAATTCACGGGCTTTGCGCAGCGTCTGTAGATAGAAAAATGCAGGTATGCCGTGCCTGTCGAAGCGCTTACGGACACCGAGCACAATCAGTCGGATGTTGCGCCAGTCTCGCCGCCGGGACTTCCAGAGGATCTTCCAGATACCCGTCGGCAGCAGGCGTCCGTCGCGTAGCGAGATCAGCGCTTCGTTGTAGTCTGGCATGCTGATAGAGAACCCGGCCGGCTCGTCATCGACCTCTGCGACCATGGCCAACTCCTGATCCACCAGTGGTTTGAGATTCTTGGCGAGGTGGCGGAAGCCCTCCTTGTCGAGCGGCACGAAGCCCCAGTTCTCGCTCCAGGCATCGTTGTAGATCGTCCGCAGTACTTCGGCCTCACGGTCGAGGTCACGCAACTCGAGTGGTCGCACACGCAGGCTGGCCCGTCGTTCGAGTCGCTCGCAGACACGAACCACTCTCTCGGGTGGTGAGGCGTGGGTCTCTAGGTACCAGGCATACAGCACCTTGGCGACGGCGAAGCCGGCTGATCGGGTCCAGTCGACATAGGCCGGTGGATTGTACGCCATGTTCAGCATCGGGGGACTGTCGAACCCTACCGTCAGCAATCCCGTCACCTCGTTAGTCGAGAGGCTGGTCGGGCCGCGGAGGGCAGAGAAACCACTCTCCCTGGCCCATGTCTCGGCGGTGGCCAGCAGCGTCGCTGCCACCTCACCGTCGGCTGCTTCGAACAGGCCGAAGAAGCCGATGTTCTCCTGCCAGTGCCGGTTGTGGTCGGTGTTGTGGATCAGTGCGATGCGCCCGACCGGAGTGCCGTCACGAACGGCCAATCTGAGCTCGATCGGGTTGTTCCGCAGAAAGGGGTTCTTGCGTGGATCGAGTTGCCTGGCCTGTTCGATGCGCAGGGGGGACACCCAGTTCGGGTCACCCCGGTAGAGGCGGGGTGGCACGTCGAGGAACTGCTTTTGCTCCCCGCGATTGACAACGCAGCGTATGTCGGTCGGCATGTGGTCAGAATTCGGACAACAGGGCATCATTTATATATAATGAGCCAGTTCATGGACGGGGTTTTTGGAGTTGGCGAATAACCGTGGCTGCTCGGTCTCGGAGGAAGAGTGTACGTAGTGCCGCCGCGCCAGGCCGTGGAGGGGCTATCAGCAAGCGTCAGTCGCGCAAGGCGCGTCGGACCATCTCGCTGATGAAGCGGGCAGCGCGGGCCAATATGGATGACCAGCACCGCCAGGGAAATATCATCGAGTTGCCACTCAAGGGCGAGCTGATGGTTGCCGGTGACCTCCATGGCAACAAGCGCAACTACGATCGCCTGCTCGAACTGGCCGACCTGCAGAACAATCCTCGGCGTCATTTGATCTTGCAGGAAGTGGTTCACTCGCTCGAGTTGAGTGCTGGTGGG
>CAZANL010000977.1:0-1655 GCA_964486115.1 uncultured Planctomycetota bacterium | reverse complement strand
GTCCGCAAGGATCCCGTGCGGGTCGTCGAGGTGGCGGTCGACGATCCGGGCATCCTCGCGGACGTGGATCTCCCCGAGGACTACGCGACGATCAGTTCTTCAGCTTCTTGAGATAGGCTGTCATCATGTTGAGGTGGCGCAGGATCGCTTCCTTGCCGGCCGGCTTTTTCTGGTAGAGCATCTCGATGGTGTAGCGCCCGACTGTTGCCAATACGAGGCGCACGGAGACCACCTGACCGCCGGCCGAGATCTGCTGGGCGACGATTTGGTGTTTGGCGGACGGATAGCCTTTGAGCTTCTCGATGTTGGCCGACAGGATACGAACCGGGCCCGTCTTGAGCCGCTTCACCTTGGTCTTGATCGTCTCACAGACGAGCTGAAAGAAATCCTCAGCGCTCTTGGCGTTTTTCATCTGTGAGACACTGAAATAGACCATCACCTGACCGCCATCGGACTGCCGGATCAGGACCTGAGTGTCCCGCCAATCCGTCATCGAGCGGGCCAGCGCTTTTATTGGAGCGAAGCGTTCGAGCGCTGCGCGCAGCTGAGCCGGGCTCAGCTTGACCATGCGTTTATTCCAGGTCGCTCCCTCGAAGGTGCGGTCCTTGCTCAGCTTGGCCCACAGAGTCGACATGTCGTGGATCGTGAGGCTCTCATTGAGCGTGTTGTAGTACTGTGCCGGTCGCATGATGATGCGAGGCGAGGCTGGCGGCCTGTTGAAGACGTCCTTGACGTACTCCTTCTGGCCGAAATTCGCCGCGAGATGGTCGAAGAACTTGCGCCCGTCGACGTAGGCGAACTTGATCTGGGCGTACTGCAGGGCAGCCAGTAGTTTCTCGCCCTCGCTCATGCGGGTGGGGGTGTGATAGATCATCTTCTCGAAATAATCCGAGATTTCGGTCTGCCCGGCGGAGGCCAGGATGCGTCGGGTAACGAACTGGGCGTGTCCTTCGATCACCGCAGACCAGACCTCGAGGGCTGCGGTTGTCTTCTGCTGACCCAGCCGGCTGGGTCCACGGAAAGCCTGCTCGTCCATGGCGTGGACCAGCTCGTGAAGCGTGATGACCTGCACATACTCCCAGGTATTGATTCGGGGTTGTGACAGCGCTCTGGAGTTGTCGATGAAGTTCTGCGGGATGACGAGTACGCTCCGGGCCTTGACTGCGAATTTGCCGAGGGCAAATCTGGAGATGAACTCTGCGCTCTTGGCCGTCATCAGGTCGAGTTGCTCCTCGGTTCCCTGCGGCGCCTGCAGCTTCATCTGCGGCCTCAACTCGTCGAGCAAGATCTCCTTCAGCTCCTTGCGGGTCGCAATGCGAATCGTCGGAATCTTGAGGAACATGATGCCGGTGCTCCGTTCGACCAGGGGTGCGAGATCCTGGGCCAATTGCTTCAGCTTCTCGTTGGTGATCAACGGCTCGTCGGCCAGCAGTGGAGAGGTCAGAACGAGCGTGATCAGGGTGGACAAGAGCAGACGTTTCATTACTGTTCTCCCAGGTTGCATCTAGCACACATATTCAAATCACAGTGGCCGGCTGAGATCCAGCGGTTTCGGTGACCCGCCACCGGGCCAGCGTGTACTCCCCTGGTAAGTGGAGGACCCGTTGTCTCATGTCGTTTTTCACTCTTTTGGTCGAATTCAGCTGGCAGTACCT
>CAZANL010000976.1:0-1665 GCA_964486115.1 uncultured Planctomycetota bacterium | reverse complement strand
ACCCGATCCATATCCTCACCGGCCCCAACATGGCGGGCAAGTCGACCTACATCCGCCAGGTCGCCTTGATCGTGTTGATGGCTCAGACCGGCTCCTTCGTGCCGGCCGAAACGGCTCACATCGGCCTGGTCGACCGCATCTTCACCCGTATCGGCTCGGCCGACGAGCTGTCCAAGGGCAACAGCACATTCATGGTGGAGATGAACGAGACCGCCAACATCCTCAACCACGCCACCGAACGCAGCCTGGTCGTGCTGGACGAGGTCGGCCGGGGCACGAGCACCTTCGACGGGGTCGCGATCGCCTGGGCCCTGACCGAGCATCTGCGCAGCGAGGTCAGCGCTCGGACGCTGTTCGCGACCCACTATCACGAGCTGACGGACCTGGCGCGGATCTATCCCGAGGTGGTCAACTACCAGGTCGCTGTCCGCGACGAGGGCAGCCGGATCATCTTTCTTCACCGAATCACCGCCGGTGGCACCGATCGCAGCTACGGCATTCACGTCGCACAGCTAGCCGGCATCCCACAAGACGTGATCACCCGAGCGACCGAGATCCTCGAGCGGCTGGAAAAAGACGCGCCGGACCCCACGGGCCGCAAGAACCCCGAACCCCGGCGAGTCACCCCCAAGGTACGCAAGCGGCAGCAGAGCCTGCTGTTCGACCTCTACGACAGCACTCTCGACGCACTTCGAGACCTCGACCTGGATCAGATGACTCCCGAGGAGGCGCTTTCCGCGCTCAGGCGGATCCAGCT
This sequence comes from uncultured Planctomycetota bacterium, assembly GCA_964486115.1. Taxonomy (GTDB): domain Bacteria; phylum Planctomycetota; class JACQVV01; order JACQVV01; family CAZANL01; genus CAZANL01. The sequence goes on along the minus strand of CAZANL010000976.1, from coordinate 908 downwards.
CGAGATGAACGACTAGCGAAACCCGGCGGGGCGAGTGTCCTCATCGGTGGACACGCGACTGTCCTCAAACCCCACCACTATCTCTGCAATATGGCCCTGAGCCCCTCGTACAATGCCGTTTCAGGCTGGCACGCCAGTTGCACTTCTCTTCTGCAGCAATCACTCAGGCAGCTCAACTCAGGAGATAACTCGATGAAAAACATGACCGCAGTCGCGCTGGTGGCCCTTGTTACCGTGGTGTGCATGACCGCTGCCGGAGAGGTACAGGCCAAGGACAAGTGGGGCATCAACATCAGCCCTTACGGAACGTCCTTCTATTACAAGACGGGCGGCGGCAGCTACAGTTTTTCGTCAGGACCGGCCTATTACCATCGTCCCTACCACCGCAGCCATTCCTACCGGCCGGTGTATCGAACCTATGTGCGTCCGGTTTACGTCGCGTCGCGGCCCGTATACATCACACCCCGCCCGGTCTACGTGGCCCCGGTATACACCACGCCGCGTCCGGTGATCGTGCGTAAGACGATCGTCAACAATCACTACTACAGCCGTCCCGCGGAGCGGCCGAGCTACTCGAACGGGTTCGGCGGACACCATCACTACACCTACGGCTTCGGCAACTAGCCAGACGATCGAGCAACCGGGTAATCAAGTTGCCGGACCGGCAACTTGATTGCCACATCATCCCGCCTGAGAACCCCGCCCAGCCTCGATCCCCGATGGCTCGAAATTTGCAATACTGACGACCGTGATGCGCATCCTGGTCACCACAACCGTACTCTGCCTGCTTACCGCAGTCGCTTCGGCGCAAGATCAACCGCAGCAGCAGATCAGCGAGTTGATCCGGCGACTCGATGACGACAACTGGAGTGTCCGCGCCGGGGCCACAGAAACGCTGTTCAAGCTGG
>CAZANL010000975.1:0-1669 GCA_964486115.1 uncultured Planctomycetota bacterium | reverse complement strand
CATCGCCGACCAGAAGACCCGGGGATGGGTCAACTTATCGCGCCAGATCAGCACCACGATCAGCAGCGTAGGCACGGCAGTGAGCACGTACCACGGGGCCGTAAGCTTGTCGACCAGTGTGAAGAATGCGTCCATAGTGACGTTCAATCCAAGATCACATCGGGGTGGAAATGCCACCGTCCTTGCGGACACGCCAGAAGTGCAGCGCCATCAGCGCTGCGGCCGCCAGCGGGATGAAGATACAGTGCAGCACATAGAACCGGAGCAGCGCCCCCTCGCCGACGAACCGACCGCCAAGCAGGGCAAATTTGGCATCACTCCCGGAGTGGATCAGATTGATCCCTCCCGGCAGGAGCATCAGCTGATACCCCGGCCCTTCGTGCCCCACAACCGGATGGGCGCGAGCCATGTTGGATCCAACCGTGATGGCCCAGATCGCCAGCTGGTCCCACGGCAGCAGGTAACCGGTAAAGGACAGCAGCAGGGTCAACACCAGTAAAATCACCCCGACGCACCAGTTGAACTCACGCGGGGGCTTGTACGAACCGGTCATGAACACCCGGAACATGTGTAGCCAGACGCAGATCACCATGGCGTGGGCGCCCCAGCGGTGCACCTCGCGCATGATGCCCAGCGGGACGTGTTCGCGCAGCGCCTGGATGTCGGCGTGGGCATACTCGGGGGTCGGGCGATAGTAGAACATCAGCAGCACGCCGGTCACCGTCTCCACCAGGAACAGGAAGAAGGTGATCCCTCCCATGCACCAGGTAAAGGAGAGCTTGACGCCGTGGCGCGGTACCTTCGTCGGATGCAGGTGCAGCACGACGTTGGCCAGCACCGCGAGGATCTTGTTGCGGTGGTTGTCCGGGTAGCCGTGCCGAATGATCGACCGCCAGATCTGAGTACCGGCGATGTAATCGAACAGCTTTTTCATCCCTCTCCTCTCCCTATCACTGCAGCGGGGTCGTTTAGAGCTGGTCGTTGGAGATATGAGCGCCGGGCAACGCCCACTGCCCCAGCTCCTTCTGGTACTTCTTGCTCTTGTCGACGACGATCTGGCCGTCGTCCGGATCGATGCCGATCCACGCCCGCTCGAGCGGCCGCGGAGCGGGTCCTTCGAAGTTCACCCCGGTGATGCGAAAACCGCTACCGTGGCACGGGCACTTGAACTTGTTCTCCGCCGAGAGCCAGTTCGGCGGACAGCCCAGATGGGTACAGACCGAGATCAGCGCATACAGGCCACCATTCTCCCCGGGCTGGTCAGAGCGCCCGATCCAGACCCCATACTTCTGCTTCCACTTGGTCTCCACGTTGTTCATCGGGTAGTCCTCGGGAGAGCCCACCTTGAAACGAGTGGGTGGCTCGTAGAGAACATTGGGGTACATGAAGCGCCCCATCGACATCAGGAAGGTCGTCAAACCGGTGACCATACACATCCAGCCGCCGGCCATCGCCGAAACAAAACCCCGCCGAGTGATCTTGTCGATCGCCAAGTCGGCCACCCCTCGGGCGTAGGGAAAGGTCTTATCCTGTTTCTTCTTCTCAGCCTTCGGCTGTTCCTCGGCTGGCTTTTCCTGAGCCGCTGCCCCCTCGGACTGTGCCGGCTCTGACGCCGACTTTTCCGGCTCGGCCTCGGCCGACGCCCCTTCGGACTTATCTTCAGCCATGC
>CAZANL010000974.1:0-1680 GCA_964486115.1 uncultured Planctomycetota bacterium | reverse complement strand
TTCGTTTCCAGAATCCCTGACGACGAGGGCCAGGACCCGAACGAACTGAAGGAGATCCGCAAGATCGACCATCGGACGACGCCGCGCTTCAACGAAGCGGACGTCATCTTCCGACCGGACGGACAGCTGTGGTGCGTCTCCCGAACGAAACGAGAGCCCGGTCAGCATTCCCTACTGTACATTTCCGACCCGCCCTACGAGCGGTGGTCTTGCGTCGACCTGGAGGCACTGATCCACTGCCCGGCGCTGTGCGACTCGGGTGGCAACGTGTATGTCGCAGGGCGGCGCGATCCCACCGTGCCGTGGGTCCCCCAGCACTCGCCCGTGGGCAATACGGGGATCTTCCGGCTGGATCCGGACGGCGTGACGCCGGTGTTTGCCCTGCCAAGCGATGGCGATGCAGCCTATCCGGGTCTTGTCTCGGTCGAGCCCGATCAGCTGATCGTCAGCTACTACTCGCAGCACGCCTACTTGAGTGGCGTGCTGCGGGCCGACCGGACTCCTACTACCCACATCGAGCGATGGGGTGTCCTGCGGCGGGAGGAAGCGGGTCAGATTACGCCGCGCAAGGAGCTGTCGCACTACAAGTCCGGGCCCGTCGACATCTACGTCGCCGAGATCGACCTGGCGGCAGAGGGCAAGTCCCTCGCATTCTAAACTTCGAGAGAGGCACCACGATGGAACCACAGATCCCACTGATCAGCACCTGGACGAAGGGTCCGCTCGGTATCGCCCATCTTCCCAGGCTGTGGCTGAAGCTGCGATTGACGGCCAAGGGTCGGCTTGCCGACGGATACCGGTCGGGGGAGGGCGGCTTCGACGGTCACGTGCTCACGCACCTCGGGCTGGGTCTCGACAGCGTGAGATCCTTCATCGAGTCGCAGCCCTCGTACGTCGAGTTCGAAGCATGGGTGAGACAGAACGCGACGCCCGAGAGCTTGACCCAGGAAGCGATCGACCGGGTCAATGAGCAGATGCTGACCTTCGAGAAGTCGGGGGAGAACCGAGCGAATCAGCTCGAGTTTGTCGGGCTACCTGTTGACGACACCGTGTGGCTCGGCGCCGATCTCAACAATCTGGATGACTGGCAGGCGTTCCATCTGATGCTGCTCGATTAGTAGCTCAACAGCGCCTTCACGACCTTCCGCCCTTGCACTGCCTGCAATGCCACCTCGATCTGATCGATCGAAAACCGGTGGCTGATAAACTCCCGTGCCGAGAGCTTGCCCTGGCGGACCCAGTTGCACAGGTCGACCTGGGCCTCCTTTTCGTACAGCCGCGTCGGCCATTGGTGCACGAACAGGTTGTAATTGAAATCGCCGAGCGAGTTGTCGACGACAAACTCCCGTAGCCCTGCCATGAATCCGTAGACACACATCGAGCCGCCACGCTTCAGCAGAGGCAGGCCGACATTGATCAGCTCGGCCTTGCCGACGGCGTCGATCACCGCGTCGAGCGGGCCATGCGTTGCCGTGATTCCGGCAATGGTCTCATCCCCTGGCGCGACAACGGCATCGGCGCCGAAGGCCCTGGCCTTCTCCTGCTTTTCGGGGTGACGGTCGACCAGGCCGATCCAGCCCAGACCGAAAAGTCGGCCCAGTTTCACGAAGCTCAGCCCCACCGGGCCGCCGCCGAAGACCAGGACGTCGTCGCCTGGCTGCAGGTGGAAATCCCGGAATG
>CAZANL010000973.1:1438-1682 GCA_964486115.1 uncultured Planctomycetota bacterium | reverse complement strand
CAGACCGTCTGTCTACGCTTCGACGCCAATCCGGTCGGCGATCACAGCATGGCCTTCGCTGTCGGCTGGGGTCGGATGCACCTGCTGGACGACGCCGGCGCTCAGCCAGACCTGGGCCAGGCGGCCCGGCTACGGATGGTCTAGCACCTGGAGGCTGGACGGCGACCCGCATCGATGTCGGGAGGGGATTGCATTGGCGATCGATAATCAGATGATCGATCAGGTCCGTCAGAGCCTGGCTGAG
>CAZANL010000973.1:0-1419 GCA_964486115.1 uncultured Planctomycetota bacterium | reverse complement strand
ATCGCGCTGCTCTATTCGACGATCGACGGCCTCGATCCGACATCCCAGTTCTTCGACGGCTCCCCCTCGCAACCGGGGATTCACCAGGATGTCGAATTCCCGCATCTGTGGCTCTATCCGCTGGCCGAGACCTACTGGGCCGGGGCCGGCGGCCCCGACAGCCCCGGCAGCGAGCTGGTCCAGGAGCTGCGCGAGCACGGGAGTCCGCAGTGGGCCCTGTCCGGCCTCTATGTCTTCGGACAGACCGCAGGCGGTGTCTCCCTGTGTTACTGCGATGCTCCTCCTGGAACAGACCCGGGCACGATCGTCCTCGCCGGCGACGGGTTTGACATCCTCGGCGCACCCGATCATCCGGAGGTGTGTGTTCTGGGGCACTCGCTCGCCGAGTGGCTCCTCCGCTGGATGGGACAGGACTTCGTGGAATTTGCCGACGTCCCAGGCGAGCTGGAGGACTCTCCGGAGGCGGTCTGGAGACCCTGCTGCGAGTCGCTGCTGGTGCTGAACCCAGGACTGAAGTGGGCGGAGGAGCGGCTCGACGCGGGGAATCTCCCCGTGTGCACACACGAGCCCTGGTGGAGACATCTTTGCCGCCAACCCGATACGTTGGTACTGCTTATCTTACTGCTCGCGGCAATCTTCGCGCCGGTTTTGACATTCTTGTTTCCGCCTGAGAGCCCTTCCGGCATTTCTCTCCCAGTGATATACGGAATTCTCGGAGTGGTCGTCCTCCTGTACCTTCCGGCCGTGACCGTCCAGGCGATGCGTATCCGCCAGATCCTCGCCACGGGGTCCACCGTTCGAGGGCGGTGCCTCAAACACGGCATGCGCCGTGCCGGCATGACCGATGTCACCCTGGAGTACACGGTCCGTACGGACCGATTCGAGATCAAGCTCTCGGTCACGGATTCAAGACTCCCCGACCCTGGCTCGGAGGTTCTCTTGAGGCTTCACCCCGACAAGCCGAATAAATTCCTCCTGCTGCAGCAGACCCCGGTCACAGGCGACGCGGGACTGGCGCACCTCGAGGGCCTTCGTCATCAAAAGGAGCTCTTTCTCAAGGGTCTCGAAATCACCGATGCCGGGATGGCGCAGCTGAAGGATCTTGCCCAGCTAGAGCAACTCAACCTTCAAAACACGAAGATCACGGACCGTGGGCTGGCCCACCTCAAGGGACTGACCGGCCTGCGGCAGCTCAACCTCAACGAGACCGGCATCACCGACTCGGGACTGGAGCACCTCGAGGAGCTGACACAACTGAGGCGACTCAAGCTCCGCGACACTGAAATCACCGACGCGGGGCTGGCCCACCTGGAGGGACTGACCGGCCTGGAAGAGCTGACCCTGTACGGATCCCGTCGGGTCAGCGCAGCGGGCATTGCACGACTCGAACAGGCCTTGCCCGACTGCACGATCGCATTC
>CAZANL010000972.1:0-1691 GCA_964486115.1 uncultured Planctomycetota bacterium | reverse complement strand
CTTCGGAACCGTCGGCGCGACGACGTATCAGATTCACGAGAAAACTGGGCAGACATGGCTACTGTATGCCTGCTACGCGGGCTTCTCCATCATGTTCGCTGCTGCCTCTGGCTTCATGATTGCAGCCGTACTGGATCGCTTCTCAGTGATGCATTCGAGTCGCTGACTCGGCCGCCAGCGGGCTTCCCCCTGCCTAGTGGTCCTGATACCCTCGTTGTCACAGATGGACGAAGCCACCACCCGCAAGAAGCTGATCGACACCGCTCTGGCCAAGGCTGGCTGGAACGTGCAGGACACCGCGCAGGTCATCGAGGAGCTCGAGATCGATCTGGCCGAGGCCGGACACCCTGAAGGCGGTCACCAGTATGTCGACTACGTGCTGCTGCACCAGGGCCGGCCGGCAGTGGTTATCGAGGCCAAGAAGGCCTCCAAGGACGCCGAGCAGGGCAAGGAGCAAGCGGTCAAGTACGCCGAGAACCTGCAGCAGATCCACGGCGGCGATCCTCCCTTCATCTTCTACACCAACGGCCATGACATTTTCTTCTGGGAGTACGGGTTCTACCCCCCGTGCAAGGTGCACGGCTACCCGACCAAGGCCGATCTCGAGTGGATGATCCAGCGGCGCGAGACGCGCAGGCCGCTGTCCGTCGAGATGATCAACACCGATATCGCCGGTCGCGACTACCAGATCGCCGCCATCCGATCGATTCTCGAGCGCGTCGAGGCTAAGCACCGGCGGCACCTGTTGGTGATGGCAACGGGTACTGGCAAGACCCGAACGGCTACGGCGCTGATGGATGTCTTGCTGCGTGGGCACTGGGCCAAGCGGGTGCTGTTTCTGGTGGACCGGATCGCGCTACGCGACCAGGCGCTCGACGCGTTCAAGGAGCATCTCCCGACCGAGCCCGTCTGGCCCAAGCGCAAAGGTAGCGGCGTCGAGAAGGCCTTCAAGGCCGATCGGCGGATCTACGTAACCACGTACCCGACGATGCTGAACCTGATCCAGAAGGGTGAGGCCGCCTCGAGCTGGATCTCGCCGCACTTCTTCGACGTGGTGATCGCCGACGAGTCCCACCGCAGCATCTACAACGTGTACAAGTCCGTGCTCGACTACTTCAACGCGATCCTCATCGGGCTGACAGCGACGCCCAAGGACCACATCGACACCGACACCTTCGGCATGTTCGACTGCGAATCGGGCGACCCGACCTATGCTTACTCCTACGAAGAAGCGGTCCTGCACGAGCCGCCGTACTTGTGTGACTTCGAGGTGCTGAAAGTCCGGTCGAAGTTCCAGCTTGAGGGGATCAAGGGCGGCACGCTGCCCGACTCGGTCCAGAAGAAGCTAGTCGCTGAAGGCAAGGATGTCGAGGAGATCGACTTCGAGGGCAGTGATCTCGAGAAGAAGGTGACGAACGCCGGGACCAACGCGCTGATCGTGCGCGAGTTCATGGAGGAGTCGATCAAGGATCCGACTGGCACCCTGCCCGGCAAGACGATCATCTTCGCCATCAGCAAGGGGCACGCCCGGCGGATCCAGAAGCTGTTTGACAAGATGTACCCCGAGCACGCCGGCAAGCTCGCCCGCGTTCTGGTCTCTGACGATCGGTTCGTCTATGGCAAGGGCGGCATGCTCGACCAGTTCAAGAACCAGCCGTTCCCGAGGGTGGCGGTCAGCGTTGACATGCTCG
>CAZANL010000971.1:0-1692 GCA_964486115.1 uncultured Planctomycetota bacterium | reverse complement strand
CTCGAACGTGTCCCGCCCAAGCGCGCCGGGCTGGTCGAGAACGTCGGTCTGTACTGGCACTTCGTCGACCTGGTCTGGGTCATCCTGTTTGCAATTCTCTGTTTGATGTAAGGAGCCACCCGTTGAGTGACACCGAAGCGCATGCTGGCGAGGAGGTCAACTACCTTGCCGTATTCGGGGGGTTGATCGCCCTGACTGCTGCGGAGGTAGGCGTGACCTACATGGGGTTGCCCAAGATGGGGCTGCTGATTGCTTTGCTGGGCACGGCGCTGGCCAAGGCCCTCCTGATCGCACTCTACTTCATGCACCTACGCTGGGAGAATCTGCTGATCCTCTCGCTCTTCATCATTCCGATGGTGCTCGGCGCCTTGCTGATCATCGGGCTGACCCCCGACATCGTTTATGGCTATCCCTGGTAGGGCGCTCGGGCTGGCAGGCTTGCTGCTGGCCGGCCGTGTCTGGGCCTGCCCGCTGTGCGCCAAGTCGATCGAGGCCGACCCGGTCAACGCCGGGATGACGCGAGGCTTCGAGTACATCACGATCCTGTTGATCCTGGTGCCGCTCTCGATTCTGGCAGGCCTGACCCTGACCGTGCTGAGGGCGGCTCGAAGAAACAACCCTCCCCAAGAAGTACTCACTCGAGACAAAGGAGATCTCAGATGCGTTTGAATGGCCTGATACTGCTCGTGTCGCTGCTGGTCGTGGCGCTCGCTGCGGGCTGTGGCAAGAAGGGCGGCGGTACTGCTGACGGCGATCCCAAGGATAACTCCAAGGGCGCCCTTGCGGATGGTTCGAACGACCGCTGGTCGAGCATGGTGCTGATCGGTCTGGACAAGGACAAGACCGGCTCGGTCGTGATCGAGGCGATCTACGAGGGCGCGGCCACCCCGGCGGCCATCGACATGGGGTCGCACCAGGACTGTGCGGCGCTGCACGGCGATACGGTGATCTATCAAGAGGCCGAGCAGGTCAACGCCGACAAGACCGTGCCGTGGACGTTCGTGCACGTGACCAAGGGGCTCAAGGGAACGTACGGGACCCCCAACAAGTCGCGCCGGATGGACCAGAAGGGCTGCGTGTACGTACCGCACGTGATGGGTGTGATGGCGGGCCAGCCGGTGTTCGTCTACAACAGCGACAAGACCGGCCACAACATCAACGCCATGGCGAGTGAGAACATTCCGTTCAACAAGAGCCAGGCTGCTGGTGCGGCCCCACTGGCGCTGAAGTTCGACGCAGTGGAGATGAACGTCCGGCTAGCGTGCAATGTGCACAGCTGGATGAACGCACGCGTGCACGTGATGAAGCACCCGTACTTCACCACCACTGGCGTGGATGGCTCGGGCAAGATCCCCTTCCTGCCGCCAGGCAAGTATACCCTGTCGTTCTGGCACGAGACATGGAAGGCGGCCGACGTGGAGGTAGAGGTCAAGACCGGTGCGGAGACCAAGATCACGGTCAAGCTGACCAAGTAGTCTGCTTACTATCAGGCGCTGGAGCAGGCCGCTACTTCTTCGGTCTGCCCAGGCCACTTCACCGCTTCCCGCACCTGGGGAACAACGGCATCCAATCCAAACGTGTTCTCGAACTCAAACCAGTTTACGACATCACCCGTGTCGCTGTTGACGATCAGGACTTGGCCTGCCCCCCAAAAACTAGTCCACCTGGTCGGTTAGACTGGTGGGTCAGAAA
>CAZANL010000970.1:0-1693 GCA_964486115.1 uncultured Planctomycetota bacterium | reverse complement strand
TTCACCGAGTGCCCTCCCGCGACGAGCCGCTCGGTCTGACCGCAGACAACGGAGCGGGCGTGCGGCAGTCCGCAGACGACCAGCGCGACCAGCGCCAGCGCAGACAGGCCGCCGAGGATCGTCCGTCTGCGCAGCTCCCGGCAGCGCCAGCTCAGTAACAGAGCCGTCACCCCCAGGCCAGCCAAGGCTCCGAGCCAGGCGCCCCGTGTTCCGCTGATCGCCAGCGCCACCCCGAGCTGACCCAGCAATGCGAGCCAGCCGAACCCGACACGGTCCCGCGCCGTGACTCCACGGTATGCCACCCAAGGGCAGCAGATCGCCAGGTAGGCCGCGAGTCGGTTCTTGTGCCCGAGCGGCGACTCCACACCGAACGCCAGCCAACCCCCATCCAGCTCCAGATGACGCAGCGTCAGCCAGAGGGCGAGCAATCCGCCAGGGATCAGGGCCAGGTCGAGCAGCCGATGAATCCGTCGGGCGCTGCCGACGAACACCGCTGCCAGGTAAACCATGACCGGTCCGCTGAGCGCCAAGGCGGCGGCTTCCGCGCGAAACGGATCGCTCGAGTGGTTCACCGAGTGCCAGGCCCAGATCAGCACGACCAGCGGCAGCGCGGTCCAGCCCATCCTGCGCCCTTGCGCGCACCGCAGCGCGGCAAGAACCGCCAGACTCCCCAGTCCACCGAGCAAGACGCCCTTGAGCAGATAGACCTCGATCGTCTGCGGGGACCAGACCAGGGGCGCGCTCAGGACGGCCAGCGCCAGGAGCGCGACCGGCAGACTCTCTCGATCAGGCGCCGTCTGCTGCGTCACGTGCGTGGATGCCCTGAAAGCAGCGGGACGTGGCGAGGCGGCCGACTAAAAGTCACCGTCTGATTTCGCCCCTGCCGAGGGGCTCGTCCCCGGCGGAAAAAACACAAGGCCGGGGAACAAACCGGATCCCCAGGAGGGAAAATCGCTCGGCCTTTCGACAGCCAGAGCCTACCCCCCCATCTCGGAGAACAGGGCGTCGACGAAGCTGTCCGGATCGAACGGCTGGACGTCTTCGACCTGCTCGCCCAAGCCGATGAACTTCACCGGAATGTCGAGCTCCCGCGCAATCGCCAGGACCACGCCTCCCTTGGCCGTGCCGTCCAGCTTGCTCAGAAAGATCCCACTCACGGGCAGCACCTCGGAAAACTCCCGGGCCTGCGCCACGGCATTCTGGCCGGTCGTGCCATCCAGCACCAGCAGCACCTCGTGCGGCGCGTCAGGCACCTTCTTCGACAGAACGCGGGAGATCTTCTCCAGCTCTTTCATCAGGTTGGACTGGGTGTGCAGTCTTCCCGCCGTGTCGACGATCAGCACCTGGGCCCCGCGCGCCACCGCGGCCTCCACGGCGTCGAAGGCCACCGCCGCGGGGTCCGAGCCGGACTGATGCTTGACGATGTCACAGCCGATCCGTTCGGCCCAGATCGTCAGCTGCTCGACCGCTGCCGCGCGAAACGTGTCGCTGGCCGCCAGCAGAACCTGCTTGCCCTCGACGTTCTGATAGTGATGCGCCAGCTTGGCGATCGAGGTCGTCTTGCCGGAGCCGTTGACGCCGGCGACCAGGATCACGGTCGGGGGCGTCTCGGCGATGGCGATCGTCCCGTCCCGCACGGTCAGGTTTTCGACCAGCGCCTCCTTGACGAAGGCCATCAGCGTCTCGGCGTCCT
>CAZANL010000969.1:0-1697 GCA_964486115.1 uncultured Planctomycetota bacterium | reverse complement strand
CTGTGATCACCGTTACACCGTCGCCGTTACGTTGCCGTTACCGTCGCATTGCCGTCACCGTCACATTGCCGTTACCGCCGTTACACCGTTACCGTTACAGTGCCGTTACCTGCTGATGAACCATATTCCAAGCCAACTGCTTTGTGGCCACCGTCGCAGAAAGGCTGCTTAGCGCTACGTCCACAGGCGCACCAGTAGTAGGTTCTACCGGACTTGACATCGATCGAGTAAGGACCTTTTTGAGCAATGATCGGCTCGGCCATGTTGCACTTCCCTCCCCAATTCCTGTTTATTTTATTCCGAGACTATCACGCTACTCAGCGGGGGCGATGCTCGGCATGTGACGATAGTAGTAAAGCGCTCACTGCGGTACAAGCGCCCGTCGCCTTGGTGCATAATACTGGGCCGCGCGCAATGATCGGCGGTACATAGCAGCATTCCGGTACCGTGCGCATCCCACCACTTGAACCTGATCGATGGCTGTATATACGGAAGTTGCAGACGAAGATTTGCGGGTGTTCGCCGCCGAGTACGATTTCGGCGAGATCCTTTCTTGCAAAGGCATCGCCGAAGGCGTGGAGAATACCAACTACCTGCTGCACACCGACGCCGGCACCTTCATCCTGACACTCTACGAAAAACGCGTCTCACCGAATGCGTTACCGTTCTACCTGGATCTAATGGCGCATCTCGCCGACAACGGCATTCCCTGCCCGACGCCAGTGAAGGGACGCGATGGCTCAGCTCTGCGAACGCTTTGCGGACGTCCGGCGGCGCTCGTGACGTTTCTCGAGGGCCTATGGCCGCGCCGCATCCAGGTGACGCACTGCGCGCAAGTCGGTAGCGCCTTGGCCAAGATGCATTTGGCCGGCGCCTCGTTTGAGAAGACCAACCGCAACGCGTTGTCGGTCGAACACTGGCGACCGCTGTTCGCATCATGTCGCGAGCGCGCTGACGAAGTCGGCGAGCATCTAGCCGACATCATAGAGACGGAGCTCGACATCCTGGAGGCGAGCTGGCCGCGCGATCTCCCGAGCGGGATCTGTCATGCGGACATGTTCCCTGACAACGTCTTCTTCATCGGCGGGCAGCTATCCGGAATTATCGACTTCTACTTCGCCTGCAACGAGCAACTCGCCTATGACGTTGCCACCTGCCTCAACGCTTGGTGTTTCGAGCGGGACATGAGCTTCAACGTTACCAAAGCGCGGCACCTGCTCTCAAACTATCGCGGTGAGCGTGAGGTCTCGTCGGCCGAGTTGGAGATATTGCCGCTGCTCGCCAGAGGCAGTGCGCTTAGGTTCATGCTGACGAGGCTGTGCGACTGGCTGAACCAGCCTGAAGGTGCTTTGGTGCGTCCCAAGGATCCGCTGGAATATCTCGCTATTCTGCAATTCCATCAAAACGTTGATGGACCCGGCGCGTACGGGCTCGAGTAATGGTCGGAAAACAGGTCGAGATATTTACCGACGGCGCCTGTAGCGGTAATCCCGGACCGGGCGGATGGGGTGTTATCATGCGATTTAACGGTGTTGAAAAGGAGTTGTCGGGCGGTGAGCTGGAGACCACGAACAACCGCATGGAGCTGATGGCGGCGATCCAGGGGCTGGAAGCGCTGACCCGCGGGGTCCAGGTGCTCGTCCACACCGACAGCACCTACGTCAAGGACGGCATCACGTCGTGGATCCACAACTGGA
>CAZANL010000968.1:0-1717 GCA_964486115.1 uncultured Planctomycetota bacterium | reverse complement strand
GACGGGCTGGGCTTGCCCGTTGTGGCCGCGATCGAGCACGCTCACGCCAGGGACCACAGGCCACTGGCCGCAGTCCTGCTTCTTGCAGCAGCGCTGATGGGCTGGCTCGCAATGCAGCCACCTGAAGCTGTCCCGCCGGATCCCCCAATCCCCGACACCACTCCCAGCGCATCGCTCTCCGAAGCATCGTTTTCCACCTGCGACCGCCTGGGCCTGCCTTCTCTCTGCGAGGGTGGAGAGCCGGACAACACATGGAACCCCCAATCCGGCGAGGAATGCGATGACGGAAACGCCGTGTCCACGGACACATGCACCAACACCTGCAGGCTGAACGTGGCGCTTGTTCAGCCACACCCGAGCACGGCAAACGAAAAACTCCAGCACTTTGCCAACTGGAAGATGGGTGTGGCCTCCAGTAGCCACGGGAGCCTCTTCCGCAGCTGTCCTGCTGGACCGGAAGCAGACCAGCAACCGGAAGCATCACCCCAGGTGAGGTGGCTTACCGAGTCTTTCTGGATGCTGCGCAACGAGGTGACGATAGAGGCCTGGCGGCATTATGTCGAGAACGAGCTTCAGCGAGAGATCCGCGCCGACCACCCGGAATCACAGGAGGCCAACGGCTGCCACCCGATCACCATGATCAGCCGGGCCGATGCACAGGCCTATTGCCAGCACCTCCAGGGCATGAAGATGCACAGACCGAAAGGGGAAGACCTGTGGGGCGGGTACCTGCCACGAGAGGATGTCTGGGAATTTGCAGCCAGAAACGGCGGGGCCGACCAGGACTATCCCTGGGGAAACGAGCCCCCGTGCGAGGGCGAGCACCTCATTGCAAACTGCACGAATAGTCGCAGACCCGGACCCGTGTGCCTGTATGGGGGCGAAGGTCCCGGGGCCCATGGTCTCTGCGACATGGCAGGCAACGTGTACGAGCTTGTCATGGACAGCTATCCACCCAGCCCGGTTGCCTGGGACAATGGGCTGGTCTTCTGCGACTCGGAGAAAGACTGCGCCGACATCAACCCGGAAGGTCGCTGGGAGATCTCCCGCTATCCAAGCCAGGCCGAGGGAGGCTTGATGGAAGCCGGAGTCTGGGAGCTCGAACAGCCCTCCGACAAAGACGGGGACTGGGATGCACGCATTGGGATTCCGGGTCCACGCCAGCTCCAGGTGATCCGGGGAGGCAAGGCCGGACTGTCGGATACCCGGCTCATGCAGACCCGCACACGGTGGTACGGCGAAGCCTCCGATCTCCAGGGCGATCCAGGAGTGGGCTTTCGGTGTGTATGGGCACTGGATTCTTTTCTTCTCCCCGCCGAAAAGAGCCCCTGAGCGCACCTGTCGGGGGGCTTACGATTGTGCGAACGAGGGGAGCGTGTCTTCTCCAGTTGAGCCTGCACAGCTTCAAGCAGGTCGATTCCACCAAGTCAAGCGGTGAGTCATGCCCCACCTCAAGCGTGTCATAGGACTCTCGCTGTGCGCACTCGTCACCTGGGCCTGGCAAAAAGAGCCCGTCCAACCAGCCGCCCCGTCACCCAGCGTCGCAACGACACCACGGAAGATCACGACCAGAACAGGCCGAGCAGATCCCTTTCCAGATGTCCCTGGAGGCGACACGGCAGACACCGGGTTCGAGGAAGAACAGCGGTTCACCGGGCAGAGCGAAGGCGGCATTGGCCGGATTGGTGGAGATCTCATCATTGTTCGAGGTCGGGGT
>CAZANL010000967.1:0-1718 GCA_964486115.1 uncultured Planctomycetota bacterium | reverse complement strand
AGGCTTTTTCACCCGATCAGTAAAGCTACGTGAACGAGTATCCATCATGATTTGTGTCCCCACTATACCTGGGATCCAGCCACTCAACTAGCACTTCGAAAACACACGTACCAGCGCGAATAGTATCATGCATCCGTGCCTTCGAGCTACACGACCTGACAATGACCTCATGATGAGTTGCGGCTGCGGCGTAGACGCGCCTCATGTCCGCTCCAGCCCCACCCTAGGGACCGCCCCGGCCAGTCTGGTATACTGGGCCGCATTCGGGTCTGGGCTGCTTTGGGGCGGGTGTTCGGGCCGGTCGGTGTTGGGCCCCACGATAGTACGCGCTCGGGGAGGAGAACGCCCCAATGCTCACCTTCATCATTCGTCGCTCGCTGCTCGCGGTTCTCACGATCTGGGCCCTCTCGCTGCTCTCATTCATCATCATCCAGCTGCCCCCCGGCGACTACGTCGACACGTACATACAGGAGCTGTTCGGCGGCGGCGGCGAGTACGGAAGATTTCAGATGGGCGGCGGCACCGATGTTTCGTTCGAGGAGACTCTGCGGGACCAGTACGGCCTGAACCAGTCCATGACGGTTCAGTACACGAAGTGGATGTGGAAGATAGTCCGGTTCGGCGACTTCGGGCTCTCTCTGGAGTTCCAGGAGCCGGTCCGGGACATCGTCTTGGAGCGGCTCTTGATGACGGTGATTCTGGCCGGGACCACGGCCGTGTTCTCCTGGGCACTCTCGATCCCCATCGGCATCTACTCGGCCGTGCGGCAACACAAGATCGAGGACTACGCCATCACCTTCGTCGGCTTCATAGGGCTGGCCGTGCCGGACTTTCTGCTTGCCCTGTGGCTGCTCTGGGCCACCTTCGTCTGGTTCCCCGACCACAGCATCGGCGGGCTCTTTTCGCCCAAGTATATCGAGGCGCCCTGGAGCTGGGCGCGCTTGATGGACCTGATCTCCCACCTGTGGATAGCCGCGTTTGTGGTGGGGACCGCGGGCACCGCCGCACTCATCAGGGTCATGAGGGCCAACCTCCTGGACGAGATCAACAAGCCCTATGTCATCACTGCTCGCGCCAAGGGGCTGCCGGAGTGGAAGCTTATATTAAAATACCCGGTGCGGCTGGCCCTGAACCCGCTGGTGAGCACCCTGGGATACCTGTTACCGGTGTTGATGTCGGGCTCTGTCATCGTGTCGGTCGTAATGAGCCTGCCGACGGAGGGTCCTCTGCTGTTGCGAGCGCTGCTGGCCGAAGACATGTTCGTGTCGGCCACGATCGTGCTGCTGCTGGGGACGCTCACGGTGATAGGAACGCTGCTGTCGGATATCCTGCTGGGCATCCTCGACCCACGCATCCGAATGTCATAGCCGCCGCCACAGCCACCGGCACAACCGCCGGTACAACCGGTTTTGATGGGGAAAATTAAGGGCCTCCCGGGAGTCTGGGAGGCCCTTCGTTATGTGGCTGGATGTGACGTTCAGGGTCGCTGGTCGAGCAACTGCTGGCGGACTTGTTGGATCACAACATCGAGGGTGTCGTCGTGGAGGTTGATGGGGTCGATCCCGATCTCGCCGGGACCGGCCAGATGCCTGAGGAAGATGGGCGGGTCGCCCGTCGAGAGGGCCAGCCGTATTTCCTCTTCGGATGGGCCTCGCCAGTCTTCGTTGAACCGTATGGCTACCGTGGGGATCAGGTAGTCGACCCGGTCGTGCTCCAGC
>CAZANL010000966.1:0-1718 GCA_964486115.1 uncultured Planctomycetota bacterium | reverse complement strand
TATCGAACAGGCTTCACAGATCGGCCTTCCGCAAGAAATGCAGTCGTAGATCGCCGATTCTTCGCAGCGCCAACAGTGGTCATCAGGCATCGACAACGGGCCAGCGATCCCAGCATCCACGAACCACCAAGCCGACTTGCAGCTCCGGCGGAGGCTCGGTGCGGGGCAGGTCATCCCGCTCTGCGAGAATCACCACTCGAGGGGCAGGATCCGCAGCTGAATCAGTCTCCGACAATGCGCACCTTGCCATGGACACGCCTCACCGAGCTATCGAGCAGTGTCACCCGCGAGGACGCCTTTTGCCCAGACTGTCGCTCGCGAAGGGCGCCCTGCAGGTGCTGATAAACCTGCTTGGGCCCCGTTTCGATGTACCACTGCATGCTGCTGCGGTGGACACCCCAATCTTCGTCCGGGTACAGCGACGGAGGGCGCACCAGGTCTGGGCGAAGCATCGTGTTGTAGATCAAGTCGACGAGGATGCGATCCACTTCGCCGTTGACGTTGTAACAGGCGTTCTTGCCCTTGCCGCGGAAGCGTGGATGAACTAGCGGCGTCCGATTGACGATGTCTACCTTCAAGTCCGAGGGATAGCCCCTGGGCAAGGCAAACTCGTAGGTGTGCTCCCAGCCGACTTGCGGTGAGCCGCCGTTCAGCTCCACCACTCCCGGCACGCCCGTCAGCCGAACCCGCACCGTCCGGTACGCACCGTCGGGATGGGCATCGAGGACTTGTACCGAGATCAGATCGTGACGCCAACTGCGGCCCTCTCGAGTGGGCGCCTGATAGGTCCACCCCTCCCGCTGGTAGACCTCGGCCAGGCTCGTCCGGTAGAAATCCTCGATGAGCACGTCGATCCGCCGGTTGAAAATGTTCGGGGGCAGACCACCGACAACCGGCTGGGCGCCGAGCTTGAACTTCTCGTTGCTGACGATTTCGGGGTCCACCTCTCCCAGCATCATGCCCGGCGCGAGTACCGCATTGCCCTCCGCCTTGCGCAGCAGGACGAACTGATAGTCCTCACCGACGGCCGATTTGGCCCACTTCTCGAGCTCGACGCCCTCCTCCTTGCAGCGATCGCGGACCACCCCGAGGATATCGCTGACGGTCGCGTCCCGCTCCAGCCCCAGACGGAATTCTTTCCCTCTAGGCTCAACGTCGATCAGGATCTCACGCCACGGTTCTTCACTCATACATTGAGTATACGGCGTAACACCACCCGGGGAAACCGCTATCTACTTCAGCCGCGAGCGCACCCAATCCTCATCCAGGTTTCCCTCACAAACCAGGTGCTCCAGCTCGAACATGGTGAAGTGACGAGCCTCCAGACCGAGCGTTCCCATCAGCTTCTTGCGCGGGCCTCCGATGGTCGCCGTTGGCGCTGTGACCCCTCGGCCGAGGTCGATGCGGTAGGTGCCGCTGCGGGACCAGCCCACGAGCAAGAAGCGATCTTGCTCCAACGTGGCTTCAGGCCCACGCTCCTTGACCGGTCCGAGGGTCCCTGGCCAGCTATTCTGATAGTAGAGGGTGAGCGCCTCGTCGCTGCGCTGCAGACCGAGAAACAGCGATCGGTCCGCCCCGCGCACGAGCTGTCGGAACAGCCGGAAACCCAGAGACGCACCCACGGCGTTCGACTTGAAGCGCCCGGAGGCCTCGTACTTGAGACTACCCACGAATTGCGCCTTCAGCTGCAGGGAGAAGCTGCTCTCCGAGGAAATGGA
>CAZANL010000965.1:0-1724 GCA_964486115.1 uncultured Planctomycetota bacterium | reverse complement strand
TGACCGCGGCAAAAAAGCGATATGGTGCGGACAGGGCGCTCTCTGTCGAGATCGAGCGGGAGAACGGAGAGATCCACGCCACTGATGAGTATGGCGACGAGCTGGATCTGACCGAGTTCGGCCGCATCGCAGCCCAGACCGCGAAGCAGGTGATCATCCAGAAGCTCCGAGAGGAGGAGCGCAACGTCATCTTCGACGACTTCGAGCGTCGCAAGGACGACATCGTGCTGGGGACGATCTTGCGCTTCGAGGGGCCAAACTTGGTGATCAACCTGGGCAAGACCGAAGGATACCTACCCAAGAAAGAGCAGGTGCGCGAGGAGAGATATCAGGTCGGCGACCGGATTCGCGCCTACGTCAAGGAAGTCAAGAAGGTCGGCTCCCGCGTCAGAATCATCCTCACCCGAACACACGAGAACTTCATCCGTCGACTGTTCGAGTTGGAGGTGCCCGAGATCGGGCAGGAAGTGATCCTGATCAACGGGATTGTCCGAGAGCCGGGCTACCGCACCAAGCTGGCAGTCAGCTCGTGTAACCCACGAGTCGACTGCGTCGGAGCCTGCGTGGGCGTGCGCGGTAGCCGCATCAAAAACATCATCGACGAGCTCTCTGGCGAGAAGATCGACATTATTCGCTGGGACGATAACCCTGAGCAGCTGATCAAGAACGCACTCAAGCCGGCCGAGGTGATCGAGGTCGCACTGGATGGCGATGATCGCCGTGCCACTGCGCTGGTGCCCAACCATCAGCTGTCTCTCGCAATTGGCAAGCGCGGACTGAACGTCCGACTGGCCTCCAGGCTCGCAGGCTGGGAAATCGACATCCTCAACCAGCACCAGATGCGTGACCGGGTTCGGGATACGATCCAGATGCTGATGAGCCTACCCCATCTGACCGAACAGATGGCGGGGACGCTGTTCGACAATAACTACAAGAGCCTCGACGACCTTGTCGAGTTGGGGGCCGACCAGCTTTCGCGGCTAAAGGGCATGGACCTGGAAAAGGCCGAGGACTGCATCAGCACCATTGAGCGCTTGCTGGAGGAGGCCCACGAAGAGGCACAACTGGTCAGCGAAGAAACAGCCGAGGACCAGCAACCGGGTGACGAGTTGCCCGACGAGAGTGAAAAGGCGGACGAGGAATCGGTGACCGACCCCGCTGAGAAACAGTTCGCAGGCGACGAACCGCTGCCAGAGGCGGACAACACGACTTCGAACGAACCCGACGAGGACGCGCAAGCGGGCGGCGAGACCGCAGAAGACAACGGTGAGGTGGAGGACAAGACAGTCCGAGAGTCCGCCAAGGCACCCATCGCAGAGATACAGCCCGAGGAATCGCAATCACCGACCGCTGATTGACCAGCTGTCAGTGAGCATAAGGAGACCGCTTTGGCCATCAAGCTTTACCGCCTGGCGAAAGACGTATCGATCGCCGAGGAAAAGCTCGTAGAGTACGCCCAGCAGGCCGGCCTCGAGATCAAGAGCCATCTCGAGACGATCTGGGGCGAGGACGAGACGCGCCTACGTGCGGTGCTAGGGGAGAACGGCTGCACATTGCCCGAAGTGAAACCGGTCGAGATGCCTGACGCGGTCAAGGACACGATCGCGGAGCTAACCCAGCCCCTCATCAAGCCGGCTCCAGACGGGCAGAACACACCCGAGCCAGTCGTCGAGGCCCCCCCCCCGGGGGACCAGGGAGCCGCGAGCCCCGAGGCCCGCCCCGCG
>CAZANL010000964.1:0-1733 GCA_964486115.1 uncultured Planctomycetota bacterium | reverse complement strand
CGCCGAGCGATGTAGTTGGCATTGAGGATGGCGATCTTGCTGGCTCGAGTCAGTCCGCTGGCGCCCATCAGCCGGATGTAGGCCCAGGAGATGGGCAAGATGCTCGGGCTGCCGTAGGGGGCGGCGGAGACCGCGCCGACCCTATTCTCATCGTGCGGGCCAAGTACAGGCAGTTTCGGCAGCAGCGCCGCCAGATGCTGTGCCACGCCGATCGGTCCCATGCCGGGGCCACCGCCTCCGTGCGGGATGCAGAACGTCTTGTGCAGGTTGAGGTGGCAGACGTCGGCGCCTATGTCGCCGGGACGGCACAGGCCGACCATCGCGTTGAGGTTGGCGCCGTCCATGTAGACCTGTCCGCCATTCTCATGGACGATCTGGCAGACCTCGCGAATCGTCTCCTCGAACACCCCATGCGTGGACGGGTAGGTCACCATCAGCGCCGCCAGAGCGTCCCGGTGTTTCTCGGCCTGGGAGCGCAGGTCGTCCAGGTCGATGTTGCCGTTCTCGTCGCAGCCCACGCCGACCACGCTCATGCCGGCCATCGACGCGCTGGCGGGGTTGGTCCCGTGTGCCGAGGTGGGGATCAGGCAGATGTCGCGTTGGTCCTGGCCATTCTGCTCGTGGTATTTCTGGATCACCAGCAAGCCGGCATACTCGCCTTGAGAGCCCGCGTTCGGCTGAAGGGAGACGGCCTGGAACCCCGTGATCTCGGCCAGCCAGCGCTTGAGTTGATCGAACAGCTGTTGATAGCCCTGGGCTTGAACCCGTGGCGCGTAGGGATGCAGCTGGGCGAACTCCGGCCAGGTCACCGGCAACATCTCGGAGGTGGCGTTGAGTTTCATCGTGCAAGAGCCGAGCGGGATCATCGAGGTCGTCAGCGAGAGGTCTCGCGACTGCAGCCTGTGCAGGTAGCGCAGCAGCTCGGTTTCCGAGTGGTATCGGTGAAACACCGGATGAGTCATGAAAGGGCTGGTGCGCTGGTGCGGAGCGTCATGCTGCTCGGGGATCTCCGAGAGCAGGACGTGGAGGTCCAGCTCCTGCGGACGCCCCAGCGCGAAGATATCGAACAGATCCTCCAGGTCGTCCAGATGCGTGGTCTCGTCCAGACTGATGCCAATGCGACCATCCTCGTGGAATCGGAGATTGATCAGCCGGTCGGTGGCTGCTTCCCGCAGCATGGTGGCCTGGTCGGTATCGACCGTCACCGTGTCGAACAGAGGGCCGCCCTGGACCGTGTAGCCCATCGCCAGCAGTCCAGCCCGCAGCGTTTCGGCCAGGCCGTGCACGCGTTGGGCGATTCGCTTCAGCCCATCGGGTCCATGGTAGACGGCGTACATCGAGGCGATGACCGCTAGCAGGACCTGGGCCGTGCAGATGTTGCTGGTTGCCTTCTCGCGGCGAATGTGCTGCTCGCGGGTCTGCAGGGCGAGGCGCAAGCCGGGCTTTCCCTGGCTGTCCGTCGAGAGCCCGGCGATCCTTCCCGGCAACTGACGCTGGTACTTGGCCTGGGTTGCCATATAGGCTGCGTGTGGTCCCCCGTAACCCAGGGGAACGCCAAAGCGCTGGGTGCTGCCGACGACCACGTCGGCGCCGAATTCGCCCGGCGGGCGCAGCAGGGTAAGGGCCAGGGGATCAGCGGCGACGATTGCCAGCGCGCCTGCTGCGTGCAGTCTGTCGACCAGTGGGCCGTAGTCTGGAATCTCACCATCGGTCGTCGGGTATTGCAGCAGTGC
>CAZANL010000963.1:0-1734 GCA_964486115.1 uncultured Planctomycetota bacterium | reverse complement strand
TAGAAGCCTCGAGGGACCTGTGGGGCCATGCAGAAATCCTATCATGTGAGCTGTCCCGGCGCTGATGGTATATTGGAAACTCGAGATGCGAGTATGTCTGGTTCGACCCCCAACCTGCAGCAGCGTTGCCTGCGTCAGCGTGGACGCCTGTCCGCCGATCGGGTTGGCCTATATCGTGGCCGCTCTTCGCCAGGACGGACACCCGGTGACCGTCGTCGACGCGGTGGCCGAGGCAATCGACAGCTATACACGGTTCGACGACTGGCCGAATGGTTTGCTTCACGGGCTCACCGCAGAGGAGCTTGTGGCGAGGATCCCGTCAGACGCTGCGTTGATCGGCGTGTCGGTGATGTTCACCCAAGAGTGGCCGAGTAGCCGTTACGTGATCCGCGCGATTCGTCGAGCATTTCCCTGCGCAACGATCGCTGTGGGGGGAGAGCATGTCACGGCTGTTCCGCAACGGGTCCTCTCCGAGTGCGCGGAAGTCGACTGTTGTGTTCTGGGCGAGGGGGAGCAGACACTTCGCGAGGTCGTGAGTGCGCTGGAGCGCGACCAGCCGCTGGAGTCGGTCGCCGGTGTGGTCACCAGATCCGGACGCAGCGCCAAACGCCCGAGAATAATGCAGATCGACGAGATCCCGGAGCCGGCCTGGGACGCGTTACCGATCGAGAACTATATCGCTGCGGGGGTCACACATGGGATCAACATCGGCCGGACGATGCCGATCATGGCCAGTCGGGGCTGCCCCTATCAGTGCACCTTCTGTTCTTCGCCGCAGATGTGGACCACTCGCTGGAACGTGAGGAGGCCCGAGGCGGTGGTCGCCGAGATCAAGCGGTATATCGATCGATATGGCGTGTCGAACTTCGATTTCTACGATCTGACGGCGATCGTCGACAAGCGCTGGACACTGGCATTCTCCAGGCTGCTGATTGAATCGGGTCTGGATATCACCTGGCAGCTGCCTTCGGGAACTCGGTCGGAGGCGCTCGATGAGGAGGTGCTGCCGCTGATGAGAGCGTCCGGTTGCCGCCACGTGATCTATGCGCCTGAGAGTGGCAGCAAGCGGATGCTCGAATTGATCAAGAAGAAGGTCGATCCCGCGCGGATGCTCTCGTCGATGCGCACAGCGCATCGCAGTCGACTGGGGACCAAGGCCAATATCATCATCGGCTTTCCGGGAGAGCGTAAGCGGGATCTCTTGCCGACCTGGTGGTTCATCTTGCGGATGGCCTGGATCGGGGTCGAGGATGTGAGTGTGTTCGTTTTCAGCCCCTACCCCGGTACGGAGTTGTTCGAATCGCTGGTGGCGCAGGGTCGCATCCGGATCGACGAGGAATACTACCGGATGCTGATCGGTCACTTCAACCCTCGCGACTCGGTCTCCTATTGCGCGAGGATGTCCACCCGCTTCGTGCGCACGGCGGTCATCGTGTTGATGGCCAGCTTCTACGGGCTGAGTTTTTCTTTGCGCCCGTGGCGCCTGATCCGACTGATGACCCATGTCTGGCGCGGGACACCGGCGACCCGCCTGGAACATTCGCTGGATCAGGTGATCTTCAAGCGGCGGGTCCTGCGCGCACTGTCCCATTAGTGGGCGTCGTCTAGTGGGCGTCGTCGAAGCGGAGCCCGCTCAGCCCGTTTAGCGGAGCTCGGTCGTTCGCGGGACTGTACCGACGACGGGTGCTGGTGTGGTGTGCCTGCACCTGTTCCTGGCCCCAGAGGGGGTAGCTG
>CAZANL010000962.1:0-1741 GCA_964486115.1 uncultured Planctomycetota bacterium | reverse complement strand
CAGCTCCGAGGTGTCCGAGCGGGCGGTCGCAACCAGTAATCGCTTGTCCTGGGCCGTCATCGTCGGAAGCATCAGCATGCTGATCGCCGCCAGCCCTCGCACCTCCGGAGGGCCGGACTTGATGTTGATTCTCAGATAGTGTTGCGCTAGCGGCGGCAGGTACTGGGCCAGCCCTAACAGGCACGCGCAGCGCAGGATCGAGTCGGGCTCGGTGGTGACGAGTTGCTTCCAGTTGGGCATGACGCTGAAGTCCCCGTCTCGCATCCATCGAAGGAGTGCATAGAGTGCGGTGGATCGGACCAGCGTTGCCTGCTTGACGTCGTCGAGCAGTCCAGCGACGTGTTTCTTGCTCTCCGAGGTGTGAGCCCCGAGGACTCCGAGGATCATCTGGCTCCGAACGGCCGGATGGCGTTCGCGTTTCAGCGCCTGCAGCAGGAGATCCGCCGCGCGCGGGTCTCTGAGGTGATTGATCACCCGCGCGGCGAACGCGCGCAGGGCGGGGTCCGTGTCGGCCAAGGCCCGCTGGTAGAGAGGGAGCAGCGGCCAGTTGTCATGCGCCGATCGGGCGGCCAGCCCGATGATTCCCAGCCTGCGAACCAGCGGGTCTGCGTCTTTCTGTAATTCGGCGAGGGGGACCAGGCCCCGTTGGTCGCCGGCACGGAGCAGCGACACGCCCGCGGCATATCGCACGCTGGGGTCCGCATGGTCGAGAAACGGAATCGACAAGCTGGATTCGGCCGGCGTGAGACAGAGCAGGGCCAGCGACTGCAGGGAGGGATCTGGGATCCGCAGCGCCTGCTGGGCAGGCAGCCCGGTCGCGATCTGCATCTTCCGCAGCACCCAGCCGGCGATCAGCCCGCTGGCAACGTCCCGGCCCAGGGCCAGGTTTCGCATCCAGGCGATGGTCTTCAGCTTCCGCTCACGCGCCAGGACTTGACCCGCCCACAGCCGAACGAGCGTATCAGCCGACCCATCGGTCAGAATAGCGCGTAGCAGCGGGGCGTCGTCCCGGGATCCATCGAACAGGGTGCGGCCTGCGGGGAGGTAGCGACCGGCGGCGAAGCGGGTCAGTAGATCCTCCAGCTCGGTTCGCCGGCGCGAGGAGAGTGCCTCGGTCAGTTCGCGTCTCAGCTCGGTCAGGGCCGGGGTGGGTTTTGCGGCGGTCACCACCTCGAGCGCTGTTGCCCCTCCCGAGAGCAGTGTCGCGCGGGCCAGCGAACGCTCTAACTGGTCGGTGCTGGCCAGTTGCTTCAGCGAGCGGTCGAGCACCTTCTTCGAGGGACTTGCCGTGGGCGAGGCGCGCCGATCACGCCACGACTTGGCTGTGAGCAGTTGTCGTAGCGAGTGGGCGAAGATTGTCGACAGGTCATCCGGGTCCAGTTCGAAGCGAAACCGCTGAAGCGTTGCGTTGAGCCGAGGCAGTTCCTCCATTCGGCGGCCTGCGAGGATGTTGCGTACGATGTGCTCGAAGGTGGAGAAGTTCAGATTGTCCAGGCTGTACGCTCGGACGAAATCGCGATGAGCCTCGTCGGTTCGGCCCAGCTGGGTCAGACTCTTGCCTCGCAGCAGGTAGGGGGTCGCGGTATAGGGGAATCTCTCGATCGAGTTGTTCAGCGCCTGGGTTGCTTCCTGGTGCCGGCCGAGCGCCTGCAGTGCCTGCCCCAGCAGGGTCAGCCGCTCCGCGCCCCCGCGGATACGCTGCAGGCGCGCGACGGCCGGTTTGGGTCTGCCGGTGGCCAGC
>CAZANL010000961.1:0-1746 GCA_964486115.1 uncultured Planctomycetota bacterium | reverse complement strand
GGCTGGCACATCGAGTGCTCGGCCATGTCGCTGCAGTACCTGGGCCCGACCTTCGATATTCACACCGGAGGAGAAGACAACCTGTTCCCGCATCACGAGTGCGAGATCGCACAGAGCGTGGCCGGAAACGGCGTGCCGTTTGTTCGGTACTGGCTCCATAGTCGGCATCTGCTGGTCGACGGAGGTAAGATGTCCAAGTCCAAGGGAAACTACTACACCGTGGGACAACTTGCCGCGGAAGGCTACGAGGGTCGGGAGATCCGCCATGCCTTACTCGCGGCACACTACAGGCAGGCACTCAATTTCACCCGCGAGGGGCTTGATCGATCACGCGCCACGCTGAACCATCTGACCGGTTTCCTCCGCCGCCTCCGGGGACCGGCCGAGGGGGAACCCCGTCCAGAACTGGACGCATTGATCGCAACTGCCGAGACGGACTTCGACCACGCTCTTGCCGACGACCTCAATCTTCCCCGGGCCCAGGCGGCTCTATTCGAACTGGTAGCGGCCGTCAACCGGCTAGGAATCGGACCTGGCGACGGGATCCGGGTGGAGGGTATACTCCGTTCGTTCGACGCGATCCTCGGGATCATGCCTCCTGCCGATACGCTGGACGATCAGCTGCCGCCAGATATCCAGTTGCTCGTCGACAGGCGCCAGGCAGCGCGCAAATACCAGGACTACACGACTGCCGACTCGCTGCGCGGAGAGTTATCCCGTCTAGGGTACAGCATCGAGGATGGACCGCACGGCCCACTGGTTATTCGGAAACACACTGATTCGGAGTCACCGCCCAAAGATGCCTGAGACAGCCCCCGCCCCCAGCAACTCGTTCATTACCCTGCAGGATATCAAGGATACGACCGAGATCTTCGAGTTGATCCAGATGGCCGATCAGGCACTGGGCAATCAAGGCTACACAGAACACGGCCCACGTCACGCCAAGAAGGTCAGCAAGATGGCTCAGTCGCTGCTAGAGCACCTGGATTATGACCACAAACTCTGCGAGCTGGCCGCCATCGCCGGATACGCCCATGACGTGGGCAACCTGCTGGCTCGCAAGGGGCACGCCCAGTCAGGCGCCCTGCTGATGCGCGAACTGCTCGAGCGAGCGAAGATGCCCTTGAACGACCGGATGCTGGTCTGCGGCGCGATCGCCAACCATGACGAATACGAGGGAGAGCCCCACGACGTGATCAGCGCTGCCGTCATTTTGGCCGACAAGGCGGACATCCACCATTCCCGGGTGCGTGAAGACGCCGACCCCGAAAACGACATCCACGACCGTGTCAACTTAGCCGTCCAGCGGTCTACGCTCGACGTGTCCGCAGACCGCAAGATCATCTCCCTCGAGGTGATCATGGACACCAAGGTCACCTCGATCATGGACTTCTTCAAGATCTTCCTGTTGCGGATGGACTTCAGCCAGGCGGCCGCCGACGTGCTCGGCTGCGACTTCCACCTGGTGGTCAATGGGCTCAATCTCAACTACCGGGAGGAGCCGCTCAAGACCGGCTTCCGACGGGCCTAATAAATGCACGATTCGATCGCCGTTTGCCAGGAGAAGATCGGATACGTCTTTCGTCAGCCGGCCCTGCTCGAGCTGGCCTTGACCCATGCCTCACGCCGCAGCGAGTATGAAGCCTGCAACGAACGGCTGGAGTTCCTCGGCGATTCCATCCTCGGGCAGGTCATTGCCGAGTACCTGTTCCGGGAGTTCCCCAGCTTCGCCGAGGGTGCCCTGAC
>CAZANL010000960.1:0-1748 GCA_964486115.1 uncultured Planctomycetota bacterium | reverse complement strand
TCTGGCTGACCCAGCCGTTCGTGGATTCGATCCTGTCGCGGCTGGATGACTTCCTCAGCATGAACGCCAACCGGACCCTGCCCATCGAGCCACAGCAGTTCAGGTAGCAGAGCGGCTTGACCAACAACAACCGGAGGTGATGAAGATGAAACAGCTTGCTCTGGGCCTGATCGCGGCAGGGGGAATCGTCTTGCTTGGCTCCCTGGCCTGGCAGCACCAGTCCGGGCCGGCGACTCTCGGACTCGACGAGCGCCGCGCCAAGTCGAGCGGGGGGGCCCTCTCTCGGCCCGAGCGGGTGGGCGACCAACTCGCTCGGCAGTTGGGCGGGGACGGGACGGCCCCGCCCCATTCCTCTGGCCCGGCCAGCCCGTCGGTCAGCAGTCAAGCGGGTCGTTCGGCGCCTGCGGAGCAATGCGCACCCGGTGTCACCTCGTCCCCGGCAGCCCCTGACTTGCCTCGCCTCCAGCGCCTCTTTTCCCGGATCGACCTGCGGGACAAGCAGGCGCTGCTGATGACGGCGGCGCAGAAAGAGACCATGTTCAAGATCTATCTGGCGCTGAAGAAGCACCCCGCGGTTGCCGGCCTGCTCGCCGAGCTCGTCGTGCACAATCAACTCTCTCCCAGGACCGCGCAGCTGGCCGTGTCACTGCTCGGCCAGGTCCCGGGGAGCTCCTCGCGGGCCGCACTGATGCGGATCATCGAGCAGACGGATCGGCAACCCGGACTGCAGCGGGCGGCAATCCACAGCCTGGGGTCCTATCCCTCGGCCGACCCGCAGGCCGAGACCTACCTGCGAAAACTGATCCGCGATCCGAACCTGGCGGCCGCGGCGTACAAGGCGCTGGGTCAGCTCGCACACCGTCTGCCGGACAAGCGATCCGCGCGCGCCGGACGACTTGCACGCCTGCTGCTGGGCGCCTGGCAAGAGGCGCCGACTGCCGCCAGGAGGCGGGAGCGTCTGCGAGCCATCGGCAAGGCGGGATTGCCCCAGCACCTGGGGTTGATCGAGCAGCTGATCGCCGACGACAGCTGGCTGGAGCGTGCGACCGCTGTGGCCGCAACCCATCGCATGCCCGGTAAACGGGTCGACCGGCTTCTGCGCAGAAGGCTGCTCGAGGACCCGGCGGTCGGCGTGCGTCAGGCTGCGATGACGGCCCTGGCCGGGAGGCCGGCCGGCATTCCGACTCTTCTCCGGTCGCTCGAGGGGCAGCCCGCGCCGCTGCTGTCACTGGCTCGCAAGATGCTCATCCGCCAGCTGCGCCGAAACCCGACCAACAGACAGCTGCTCGTGCGCCACCGCGCGACATCGCCGGCCGCCCGCAAGCTGGTCGACCAGGTGCTGCGTGAGAGTCGTCAGGTCGGGCAAGCTCCTCCCGGGTAGCGTGTCGCCGCGGGTCCCAGTCCTGCGTTGCCAGTCAGCCTCCGGGCGGCGAGCCCGGCTCCCGCCCCGCGTCATGCATCCGTCGCGTCGCTGCGCGCGCGCTGCCGAGCGAGCACGGAGAGACCGTAGAGCACCGACAGGCTGAAGATCAGCAGCAGCCAGGTCCAGGTGGGTCGGTGGAAGGTGAACCGGATCTTGTGGTATCCCGGCGGCACCTCCAGGGCCATGAAGTCGGGGGCCACGCGCAGGATGGTCGCCGGCTTGTCGTCGATCGTGGCTCGCCAGCCGGGGTGGTGTGTCACGCGCAGCAGGAAGGCGGTCGGGTCGCTGCTCGTTGCCTCGACCGTCGCGCGGTACTCGGAGGGGC
>CAZANL010000959.1:0-1752 GCA_964486115.1 uncultured Planctomycetota bacterium | reverse complement strand
AACTCGGTGTGGATCGGCGTGTCCCAGGTCGACGCGTGCGCGGCCAGGTCCTCGGTGGTCAGCGCGCCGCCGGCGCCGTCGGGCATGCGCTGCTCCGGCGACAGCCAGGCCGCCGAACGCGCCCATGCGCGCGCAGTCACCGGCGCGACCGGAAACCCCTCCTCGGCCAGCCCGATGGCGGGCTCGAGCAGCGTCGACAGCGGCAGCGTCCCGTGACGCGCCGCCAGGTCGGCCCAGCCCTGGCAGGCGCCGGGCACCGTCACGGTCAGCGCGTGACGTTCCGACCACCCGCCCGCTCCGATGCGCTCGAGGGTCAGGGCCTCGGGGGCCCGGCCCGAGCCGTTGAGCGCGCTGACCGCGCGCGTCTGCGCGTCGTAGTACAGCGCGAACATGTCGCCGCCGATGCCGGTCGAGCAGGGCTCGGTGACGTTGAGCGCGGCTGCGGTGGCCACGGCCGCGTCGGCCGCGTTGCCGCCCCCGCGCAGGATGCCGAGCCCGACCTCCGAGGCCAGCGTCTGACTCGTCGCGATCATCGCCTTGTTCGCCTGCACCGCGTCCCTCATCGACAGCAGCATACCGCGTATCCGCTTTTGAATGTATCCTGATTGTGATGAGCCTTTACCGCAGCGGCATCCCGGAGATGGACCGGGCGATCGACCTGCAGGACGCCTACTGGACCGGGGACCCGGACACCCAGCAGGCGCTGCTGGCCCGACCACGCCACGAGCTGACCTGGGCCGAGCTGCTACGGCTGCACCACCTGTCGCTGCTCGCGCTCGTCGAGGCGGAGGAAGGTCGGGCCCAGCTCCAGTCGAGCCTGATCGGCGGGGCCGGCCCGCGACCTGTGCCTCGAGCTGCTCGACCGGCTGCTCTCCGAGCGCAGCCCGTACCGTCCCAGGGAGTGCGCGGTCTGGCAGGGATCCCAGGGCAGCGCCGACCGGCCGCAGGCCGACCTGCACGGCGGCCTGCGCAACGCCTCGGTGTCGCACCTCGGCGCGCTGGAGGTCATCCACCTCGATGCGCAGCAGCAGCCCGAGCGGCTGTCGTTCGTGGCGCTCGACGAGATCAGCGGCGTGACCTTCGGGGAGCCCTCGCTGTTGCGCGCGGCGCGACTGTACTACGAGGACGACCGCGGGGAGGAGATCGTGCTGGTCCCGCTCGTCTACGGGCTCTCGTGGCGCTCCGGCCAGGAGCACGACCGCGACGGCTCGATGACCCGCTTCATCTGCGACCTCGGCAAGCCGGGGACCGGGATCGGCATCGGGCACCAGGACCTGCTGATCAGCGGCGAGCAGGGCAGGCTGTTCGGCCTGGCGACCGTCCGCGAGCTGATGGTCGCGCTCAGCCTCTCCGATCCACGGTTCGAGGCCAAGTGCCGGGCCCGCGGGCTGGACCCGGAAGACGTGCGGCGCCGCGCCGAAGAAGGCTAGGCTCTGTCTGACTAGCCGAGCGTGGACGGTGGCTCGCCCTGCAGGCGCGGCCCGTCGATGAACCGCGACATCTCCGCCAGCTCCTGCTCGAGCTCCTCGTCGGAGGCGGTGTAGTCCCCGACGGCGGCGCGCAATCTCTGGCCGAACGCCTGACGCGCCTTGTGGACGAAGTTGTTGACCTGCGAGAGGGGGATTCCCAGCGACTCGGCGATGCGCTTCTGGCTCCAGTGCTCGGGACCGCTGTCGCCGAAGTAGTACAGCTTGAACGCGTGGTACACGTCCGGCTGATCCTCGAACTGCTGACGGACTTCCTGCCGCGCCT
>CAZANL010000958.1:0-1755 GCA_964486115.1 uncultured Planctomycetota bacterium | reverse complement strand
GACGTACCCACCCCGCGCCACAACCACATGATCCAGCAGCGCAATGCCCAGCAGCTCGGCCGCTTCAGCGACGCGCTCGGTCAGAGCACGGTCAGCCTGTGACGCTGTAGCGTCCCCGCTCGGATGATTGTGCACCAGGATGATCCCCGCCGCACCGTCGTGCACCGCCGGTAGCAGGATGTCACGCGGTGCGATGCTGATGCCAGTCAAGCCGCCTTTCGCGATCATCTCGATCTTGAAGACGCGGTTGCGACAGTCGAGCAGCACCAGGTGCAGCTCCTCGTGCTGCAGGCCGGCAAGCCGGGCCTGGAAATAGCGGGCGACGTCGGCCGAGCGGTCGAAGCGCGCCAGCGGCTGCGGTGTGAACGCAATGATGCGCCTGCCGAGCGCCGCGATCGCATGGATCTTGATCACGTTGCTCTTGGTCAGGCCGGCGCGGTACAGCTGGACGCGGGACGCGTGCCCGATCGATGCGATCTCGCCGAACCGATCGAGAAGCATGCGGGCAAGATGATGATCGTCGAGCAGGAGCTCGAGTAGATCTTGGTCGGCGCTGTGCCTGACGCCGTACATGTCGATGCGTTCGCCGAGGTTCATGGCGGTCCTTTCGTGGTTGAAGTAAGAAACAGACAGCCCACGAGGATGAGCTCATGGGCCGTCCGTAGGGTGGGGAGCGGAACAGCGAGAGCGCTCCCCGGGTCTGTCGGTAGCTGGGCGGACCGGGGGGCGCGCTGATATGGAGTCAGGTGTGGATCTGCCAGCCGGGTTCGCTGCTCAGGCTGACGCAGAAGTTCGGTGAGCTGCCATCGGTTGGCCCATGAAAGATCAGGCCGCCGCTGAACCAGGTCGTGTACTGCCCGTCGGCGTTCTTGACCTCCATTGTGAAGCCGAAGCTGGCGGGGGCGAAGTCGGTGTAGAGCTTGCAGCGGCTGCGACCGCGTTCATCGCCCTCCGCGTAGGTGTCGAGGTAGTTCA
The DNA here is from genome assembly GCA_964486115.1 of uncultured Planctomycetota bacterium. Taxonomy (GTDB): domain Bacteria; phylum Planctomycetota; class JACQVV01; order JACQVV01; family CAZANL01; genus CAZANL01. Next base: position 780 of record CAZANL010000958.1, on the reverse strand, counting down.
GACGCTGCTCGAGCTGCGCACGCAACCCGATGTTGTCGGCAAACTCCAGCACTTCTTCAAGCTGGGCAGTTACCCCGGTGTCGTCGAGCATGGCTCACCTCCAGCAGTTCTCCACCGGAAGGCGGAGATCAGCGGCAGTAGCCCCCGAGCGAAGAACGAGGTGCTCTTGACGGGCGCGACTGGCAACGCCTCGAGCTTAGCGATGACCTGCGTGAGCGCCTTGGTCAGCGGCCGGATGCTCAGCGCCATGCGATCAGCCGGATCGTCGAGCTGGTCAAGCGCGTCTCGTAGTTCTCGCTGGGCTTCGTCCAGGTCACCGCAGCGGTCGCCAAGCTCGTCGACGTTTCGGTCAAGGTCGCTGACCTGTTCTTCGAGGTCGCTTTGCTCTCGACGGACTTCCTCGAGGTCTGATGACAGATCGTCGGTCGGATCACCAAGCTGGTCCCTGACGAAGGCCAGGTGCGTGAGCAATACAGCCCGCAAGTCGCCCAGCAGCAGCTGCTCAGCCTGGGTCGGCGGGGGTGGTGTTACGGTCATGTGTTCCCTCCTTTGGGGGTGGTGCCCTGAGGACGTAGACAGACTGTCCCCAGGGCGAGTGATGTAGGGTTACGATCTAGCGGACCGGTAGGTCCGCGGAGAAGTGCTGCTAGTTCACAGCGGAAGCGGCGAGGCTGAACGCCTTTTGCTTCAGTGCGCGACCGGATCCATAGAGAATATGGTTGAGGCGGCTCTCTGGCGTGGCACTCGGGCGTCGCTTGAAGGACCGGTGATCAGTCCAAT
>CAZANL010000957.1:0-1763 GCA_964486115.1 uncultured Planctomycetota bacterium | reverse complement strand
GGTCAGAAAAAAGCAAGCGCACAAGCACGGCTAGGCTCTGTCCGGCCCCGCCGTGTCCCCCGGATAGCCGCGTCCGGAGTCGGCCACCCACAGAGCGCTCACGGCCGCCCTGGCACCATGCGGTACGCTTTCCGAAGCCTACGAACTGCAGTCTAGCCACACGCTTGGATTCTTTCGCAGCACACCCAATCAGCAACGACTGGTGATCAGAGACACGGTTGACTGTTCCCCGGGACCCTGGTCACACCGTCCCTCCTGTAAAAACTGGACCACCGACGCGGCGACATCGGCCTTCGCACCTGGAGGGGAAGTCATGAAATCACCCCGCTTACGAGCCGCCCTGCTGTTTGGGGCAGGATTGGCATTTTCGTTCCTCAACGGCGTGACCTTCCTGTTGACGAATGGCTACTACCCGGCGACCGTCGCTCTAATCCCCCTTTGCCTGGTCTGGGGTGGCGTGGGGCTGGTCCGTCCCGGAGTGATGGAGCCCTGGGGGAAAATCGGCTCGTTGGACCGCGTGTTGCAGTCGGTGGTGGCCTTGGTCGGACTGGGCCTGTTTGTCGTTGTCGCTCTCCGGGTCTGGTGATCCGGGCTCCTGGCCTGCGGGTGAGTTGAGATCGCGTTCACGGCGGGAATCTCTGGCTTGGCGGGCAGGTTTCAGGAGCATCTGGAGCGAGGTGAACAAGGGGGAGCTGGCAGGTGGCAAGCCCACTATTTCCATCGTCCGCTCGCTCGGCGGTCAAAGGGCTGGGTCCGCACCGAGCCCTAACGGGCCCGGCGGTTCTGAAACTCGGCGCGTAGCTCCGGCGCATCGGAGGATCGCCCAGAGCGAGTGGCGGCGGCCGAGGAACGACCTGCCCAGGGAACTACTTGCTGACCGCGGCCCCCGTGCGCGCCTTGTACTTCTCCTCGCGCACCCTCTTGTCCCGCGCCTTGCGCTTTTTCTTGGTCCGAGAACGCTTGATCTTGATCGTCAGCCTGCTGTCACCTTTACCCACGCCTGATTCCTTTCACTCGAGTGGCACCTGTTGCCTGGATCCATCGGCTTCCAGACGCGCCACGTATCGATAGCCAATCTCTAGCAAGATGTCACGGCAGCGGTCCAAGCCCACACCCACATCCTCGGGGGAGTGAGAATCGTCACCGAGAGTCACTTCAATACCCAGTTGCAGGGCCTGCGTCAACCATTCTCGGGCTGGATAGGGCTCAGTCCAACGCTGCAGCGCCCTGGCGTTGACATCCAGCACACCGCCGTAATCGGCAATAAACTCCAGGTTCGCCCGCCCCGCCTCGTCAACGGCGGCACCCGCCTGAAAGGTAAGCGGGGCGAACTTGCGAATCAGGTCGAAGTGCCCCACCACCTCCGGCTGGAGGACCTCCAGCATCTCCCGCTGTGCTCGGTAATACGCCAGGTAGAGCGCATCCAACCCACCCACACGCTCGGCCAACGCCGTATAGACGTCCGAGCTCATATCGAAACACTCCCCTTCGATGTGGTGCACCGAGCCGACGACATACTGCAGGGCCAAGGAGCTGCGCAGCTGATCCACCACGTCAGCGTACCGCCCGGGCGGCAGAACCTCGGTCTCCATGCCCAGCAGGAGCAGGATCCGGTCACCGTAGCGGGCCTGCAGCTCCGGCACCGTCTGGGTCGCGTAGCGGACGAAGCGATCCTGCATCGACCTGGCCGACAGACCGGCCTCGACCTCGTCCGGATAGCGATCCTCGTCCCGCATTGGCGGCATGTGCTCGGTAATGCCGAA
>CAZANL010000956.1:0-1764 GCA_964486115.1 uncultured Planctomycetota bacterium | reverse complement strand
GTCCCTGGCCACCCACACCGTCGAGGACATGGCGGCAAACCCCGCGTCCAGCCCCCGAAACCTGAACGCACGCAATTCCTCGACAGAACCGAAGGCCTTTGGCAATCCAGCAAGTGCCTCCAGATCAGCCGCTTCCAAGACATCCCCCACGCGCACGCGGGTCACATCAAGCCCGGCGATCTTGATTCCCAAGTCGCGCCTGCTGATGCACCTCGCGCAGCGGCTGGCCCTCCCATCCGGGCTGATGTCACAGGTCACCAGCTCCCCCCGGCACTCCAGCCAGGTAAGGCTCTCTCCCTGCTGCGCACACTTGAGCGCCAGCTCCAGGTCGACAGCAAGGTGTGGACGCCAGAGGGAGTAAGGGGCAATCAGGAGCGCATCAGTCATTGTGCGAGCCCCTGGCTTGTGGGGTTTGGCAGCGGTTGGAGGCCGTGGCCACAGAGGCTTCGGGTTCCCTGCCCACGACGCCCCTGGCTCTTCTCGGAGTCTCTTCCGAGGCTCGGGCGCTCACGAACGAACATCACCTGTATGCGCGCCCGAACACAGACACTTCAGGGGTTCCACAGGCCCGCCGAATCAAGGCCGTTGCAAGGCGCGTCGCATCCCTACAGTTGTACCGCCGCCCACCCCGCGCACTTTTCGGCGGCGCCCACTCCAGGGGCCACGCCAGGCAGGCACCCAGGGCATGACATGTCGCCCGGGCAGCGCTCAGCCCGGGCCGTTCCCCGGCCGAGCTGCCGACCGGGTTTCCGTTATTCAGTTGTTCCGAGGCACGTACCAGGTCCCCCATGATACAGCGCACACGTGTGGCAGCAGCCCCATCACAGTCACCCAGCATTTGAGCCACGAAGGCGGGGACCGCAACGGGCGGACGATTAGGCTCAAGGGCCATCGCCACCAGGGACTCAAGCTCAACTGTCGAACGAGCAACACCTATGGCCTCCCCAACATCCTCGTAGGGAATCAAGCCTGAAGCCAGTTCTGCATATGCATCCCCCCAACAGCAGTAAATGGTCGGTTTGCCTGCAAGGCAGCTTTCCATCAGCGCCGTAGTTTGAAAACCGACGATCACTTCAGCCTGCCTGATCAACTGCCTGGCATCGTCTCCGCTGGATAGCAGTTTCCAATGCCTGCCCGTGGGATCACTCTGCTCCATGCGCCGCAGGCACTCGTTGATCTGAGCGGCGGGCTGCTGGGGATGTGGCTTTATGAGCACGCGCATCCCGCATTTCATGGCGTGCCGAACCACAACAGATTCCATGTCAGTCAGAAGCCCCCGCCACACATGACGTTCCGCGCGTCTATTTGGCACATAGGCGTCTGTCATAAACGAGAACAGGAGGATGTCCCCTGCTTGCCTGCCGGCGGTGCTGGGAACCGTGGTTGGCTTCGAAAAGAGGTCAAAGCGCGGCTGGCCGGTCACGCTGATCCGCTCAGGAGCAGCCCCTGCTCTCAACCAAAACTGTCGATGATGCTCGCTGCAGACCGTCATGTGGTCAGCGATAAAGGGCAGGTATTGCCCAATGTCCTGACTGTGGTGCTCCATGGTATCCGGAGCGATAGTCGTTTCCTTCTGAACAATGAGCACAGGAACTTGTAGCGCTTGGAAGGCGGTGACCAGTTCACGGACATAGGGAAAGGTGTCCGAAGGCAATACGAGAATGCTCGGCCGCCAGAGCTTCAGCATCCGCTGAGCTTCATTGCGACACCAGGCAGCCCACTGAGCTCTGGCTCCGGCTAGTTCTGGAGCAGAGTAGAGGCTGA
>CAZANL010000955.1:0-1767 GCA_964486115.1 uncultured Planctomycetota bacterium | reverse complement strand
GTTCGTCTTCGTCGAGCTCCAGTTCGTCTTCGTCGGGCTCCAGTTCGTCTTCGTCGGGTTCCTGTTCGTCTTCGTCGAGCTCTATGTTCTCATCCTCTGCCGCGTCTTCGCCGTCTCCCTCCGAAATCGACATCTGGACGTCGCCGGTTGTCGTGCCCTGTTGGTCCGCAGGGTCCCCGTCGAGATCTTGGGGGGCGTCTTCTGGCGGGTCACCAGCGCTCTCGGTTTCGGGCTCGCTCGACGACTCGTCCAGCACGGACGTATCGGGTCCGGGTAGGTCTGACTCCTGATCCGAGTCCGCCGGCGATTCGCCGTCGAGGGCGCTGTCGTCTTGCATGCTGCCGTTGTCGATGGGCGGGCTTGCGCCGGCTGCGCTGGCCGGAATGACGATGAAGTGTTCTCCGCAGTGCGGGCAGCAGAAACGCTGCTCGGAGGTCGGTGTCGTCAGGCTCTTGGAAACGGGCCAGCTGACCCGTGACACATCGCCAAGCTTCTTGGTGATCTTGAAATCGATGCCGAGTCGAGACAGCGTGATCAGGTGCTTCTTGATCTGTGTCACCTGGTCTTTGCTGAGTGACTCGAACAATGCCACCGGCGCCTGTTGCAGGGCCGCTTCCACGTGATCCGGGTCGACGGAGAACGTCTGGCTGATCTCCTCGACGACCGAAAGCCGGTTTGACTCGGCCTTTATATTCGACAAGATGACGTGGAAATGGTCGTTCCCGCTACCCATCTGTACCCCCTAAGGTGATCCCACGACAGAGTTTTCGTGAGAATAGAATGGAGATGCTCGCTTTTATCAACGGGCACACAAGCTGTCAAGCAGGATTTGAGGTTGAACGGAGGCAAATCCTTCTGGAGCCATGGTTTGGGCAGAGTTGTGGGGCAGGCGGGCTCTTGCTACAATTCTACAATGACATCGCTCATCCAACGGGGAGGTGAGCGTGCCTGACCCGCTCGAAGGGCGAATATTTCGCCACGCGCTCAGGCATGGGTTCATCTCGACCATTCAGGCCCAAGATGGATTGAATCAGCTGGAGCAGCGACAACCAGGCTGCTGCGCCGAGGACCTTTTGTCCGAGCTGGGTTGGATCGACGACAGCCAGCTCAAGGTGCTGAGGGAGTTGAGACATAACGCTCCCCACCCTGAGAGTTCCGGTAGTGGGATTGCTGACTTCGAGATCATCCGGGAAATCGGCCAGGGAGCGATGGGCAGTGTCTATCTTGCCCGCCAGCGGCGGATCAACCGCCTGGTTGCGATCAAGGTGCTGGCAGACAAGCACCTGCGCGACGAACGCTACATCAAGCGTTTCCTGCGGGAGGCTCAGAGCTCCGGCAGGATCAATCACGAGAACATCGTAGGCGGCATCGATGTGGGGAAGTGGAAAGGCACCTATTACTTCGCGCAGGAGTACGTCGACGGGGTTACGGTCGATCACCTGATCTCGAAGCTCGGCTCGCTCGACGAGGAGTCCAGCCTGGGGATCGTGTTGAAGGTCGGCCGCGCGCTGGACCACCTGATCCAGCATGATCTGGTGCATCGGGACATCAAGCCGGATAACATCATGCTGACGCACACAGGACAGGTCAAGGTGTGTGACTTCGGGCTGGCAAAGGACCTGAATCAGTCCGGGCTGACGACCATTGGGACCTCTGTCGGAACGCCCTACTACATCTCACCGGAGCAAGCGCGAGGGGAGGTCAACATCGACATCCGCGCGGATGTCTACTCCCTCGGTGCGACCCTATTCCACATGGTCACCGGCA
>CAZANL010000954.1:0-1778 GCA_964486115.1 uncultured Planctomycetota bacterium | reverse complement strand
GGCCGCACCCAATACGGCGCGCAACCAGGGTTGCAGCCCCCAAGAGCGGCGGTAGAGATAGACACTCAGCGCGAACATCCCAATGAAAACCGCGAGCATGGCGGCCGTTGGCAGCGGACGCGCCCAAAAGAGCTGCTCGATCTGAACGCTACTAGAGGTCACCTCAGACATCTCCTGTTACCTCAGCTCTTGCCGGCGACGGGTCGGGTTGCCGCCGACGCGACCATTGCTTCTTGAGCAGGCGATCCGCAAACAGGCATTCGATCAAAAGAACCACAAGGCCCGCGAGCATGAAGAACCGCCAGGACGACCGGCCCGTGCGGGTAGCTTCAATGGCGGACAACAGGTCGGTTTCCGTCGCGGCTACCGTGACGCCAGTTCCTTCGAGACTTGTACTCAATTCAGATTCGCTCAGGCAGGCGACATCTGACTCACGGGTATCAACATTGACCGCAATCGGCATCCCTGGGGCCTGCACGCTGACACGAGCCACGTAAAACCCGGCTTCGCGCGCATTTTCGAGTAGCGCCATGTACTGGTCGCGATACTCACGCACGGGCACGGAGATCGTTTGCTCATGCGGGGTGTCGAACACCGCATCGCTGGCGTCCGGCTGCTCTGTATACGAAAGCGAGAGCGAATCGCCGACAACCCGCGGTTGTTCAAACTCGCGACCCGCTAGGTAGGTCACGATCTGTTGCATGAGCATCGGGAAGACTGGCGTCAACGCCATGTTGTTCCATGTGGCTTCTGCGGAAGTCGTAAACATGACGACATGCCCGCGCCCGAGGGCGTGTTCGAGAAGGATGGGCGAGTCGCTCCCCGCCAGGTTCAGCACCGGAAAACTGGTCGTTGTGGGTTCCACCTGCAGTCGCTTCAGAAAACGTGTTTCACTCAGCAGGTCCTCGGGCAGGGATCGCAAAGGACGACACAAGACGTGATCGGGCATGCTGGGGTCGAGCGGTTTCCCAGCCCCAAGGGCATCGCTACTGTCAACCACCTGACCGATCACAGCCGGGAGCAGCGGAGTTTCAACCTTGCCCGTCTCGGTGCCCTGCCCTGCAGATCGTTCGTTCCACTCGGCGATCTTCACCTGATCGCCGGCAAACCAGACCAGACCGTTGCCTTGACGGACATATCGTGAAAGCCGAAGGGCCTGATCCGGTGTGATTTCAGGCACATTGGCTAGAACAATGATATCGACATTTTCGATATCCTGGGCTGGGAAGGAGAGCCAAGGCACGCTGCGCACCACGTAGTCTTCGTCTTCGCGGCCGTCATCGCGGGCCAGCAGCGCCGAGACGATAAGTCGGCCCGCGTCCCCCGAAGAGCCATCAACGCACAGGACGGAAACGCGGTCTCGGACTACGGCCACGACCCGACGCACGTTGTCGGTTGGCAGCGAGTCACCGCTGATCTCAGCGGTGATGCGGGTGGCGCCCGCATTGTGAAACGGGACGAACAGCGAAACCGTCTCCGACGACCCGGGGTGAATGAGAGGAATCCTTTTACTGTCGATCTGAACGCCATCAGCCCGGCACTGCACCTCGACATCAGAAACTGGACTCGGGCCGCAGTTTCGCACCGTGGCTTGATAACGTGCGACCGTGCCCTTGCGGAGCACTCCAGAAACGAGGTCGAGATCCGTGACCGCCAGGTTATCGGGGTCGCCGAGCACCGGTACCATGAAGACGCTGGCACTCTCACCCAGATCCTTCAGGGAGTCACGTAGTCGGGAGGAACGATGATCCCAGTCCTGCGTCTGGACGTCGGTGACG
>CAZANL010000953.1:0-1784 GCA_964486115.1 uncultured Planctomycetota bacterium | reverse complement strand
GGTCGTGAACAGATCCAGGCCGAGGTTTTCGATGAGTCGAATGGTGTCGAGGTACGGGTCGACGTAGAGGTAGGTCGGCGGCATTACTGGTTTGCCCGCCAGGTCGGGAATCGAACTGCCGTGGATGGCATCGGCCCCGTACAGGGCCCTGTTCTTCGGGTCCAGAATGGCCAGGTGTCCCCTGCTGTGCCCTGGTGTATGGATGAGTTCGACGTGCCAGTCGGCCGATAGTCGCAGGCGCTCTCCGCCGCGAAAGGTTACGTTCAAGGGCTGCGGCTGCCCCGCTGCATCCGCCATCCATTGCGTTACCGCCTCATCGTAGAACACGCCATGGCGCTGGCGATATGCGTCGTAGCGGAGGCTGAGCAAAGCACTCGGTGATTCCACCTGGTCGAGGTCGGCGTGGCCACATCCCAGCATGGCCTGGGGCGCCGCCGCTTTCATACCGTGGTTACCGCCGACGTGATCGAGGTCGCAGTGACTGGTCACGATCCAGGTCAGGTCTGCGGCAGCGAGACCGAGCTCCGACAAGGCCGGCAGGATCAATCCTTCAACATCGGCGGCACAGCCGGTGTCGAGAAGGACCGACCCGTCTTCTCCGATGAGCACCGTCAACCTCAACAGGCGACCCCCGATCTCCCCTTCGATCGTATGAACGCCGTCGAACAATTTGCTGGTCAATGACATGTCTGTCCTCCTGTAGCAACGGCGGCGGAAGGGGCCCGCCGCTGTGAGTTTATTTCAGATAAATGGGGATCTGCCTGGCTGTGTGTCCTCGATATCAGGCATGCCCAGATCTTCGAGCACCAGCCGGCGAATTTGAGTCAACTCCTGCTGCCCCTGTGGCACCAGAGTCGGCAACAGCAGACGTGGCATGTGATTTCGCAACCATTGATCGACGAATTCGGCAGGCACTTCGAGTCGCCGGCACGGCCACACGATCTTGTCCGCAACCAAACGGGTGCGCTCCAACAGGCTAAAGCTGGACACCGGTTGTTCGTTCATCGCCGATCGCGCTACCACGGCCAGGCGAGCGCCACCCCGAATGGCCTCCACCGACATGACCGCCTCGCAGCCATGGCGAAAGTAGGCATCCTCGCTGACACCACAAAAATCAGGCTCCCGGGCGAACACGGCCTGTGTGGTCGAACGACTGAAGAGCTTGAATCCCGAGTGAAAATCGGGGAACTCTTCGATGGCAGTGGTGTATTCGAGAGCCAGCGGCTGTCCGCGGATCGCCGCGTCGAACTGTAACGCATCCAGCAGGACGCGATCGGCGATCTCCTCCATCTCCCCCCGCAGAAATCCGAGGGGCCTGTGACGGGACCGTCTGCTTCCGAGAACGAAAACCTCGGCCTCCTTCTCCTGCGCTCTCAGCAGCAGAGCGCAACGCAGCATGGTCTGGAGCTCGTACGGAAAGTGATCACCATCGGCATCGACGACGGCGAAGAACTGCAAATGGGCTCGCTGCAGCTGCTCCTGCATGCCATGGCGCAGAGCCCACAGCTTGCCGCGATTCGAATCGGCGACGACGACGCTGACCCCGTGGCGAGAGCCGAGGTGTGCGGCAACATCGGCGCCGTGCAGTTGCCCGTCGACACTCAAGCAGACGCTCTCAGGATTTTCGACGCTGTGCACGCACGAGCACACGGTATCCTCGAGCAGCTGCACCGCGATCTCGTCTCGTCCGCCCTTGCTGTCTGGAAAGAAAACGGGAATGACGATGCCCGTTTCCCCGCTCAGGACTGCTGCGCCGGCCGCAGCCGAACCTGTCAGCTCATGGG
>CAZANL010000952.1:0-1785 GCA_964486115.1 uncultured Planctomycetota bacterium | reverse complement strand
CCCTCGGCGAGATCGTCGACTACATGGCCCGTAACGCGACTGACTCGCCGGCAACCGCCCAGCAGCCAGCGGCTGGCGAGCCAGCACCGCTGCAGGTCGAACGTTTCGACGTGCTTCCGGTTCAGACACCCGCTCCTGGGTTTGTCCTGCCCCACCTATTGGACGGCCAGACCGTCACTATCACCGATGAAGGGACGGGGGTAGCAGACGCCCTGGCCAATCGACTGCGAGCCCTGGGAGTACCCGCCGAGGTCAGCTCGGAGGTGCCGCCCGACACACACGTTGTGATCTCGCTCGACGGCTTGCGCCCGGTCGAGAGCGAGCAGCAAGCGATGGCGACCAGCCGACACGTCTTCAGCATCGCCACCACACTGGCCTCCCGCTTCGAGCGGGAGAGCCGTACGCTCGTTCTACTGCAGGACACCGGTGGGGACTTCGGTTTTGGCGGCAGGCAGGCGGACCGGGCCTATCTCGGTGGGCTCAGCGGCCTGGCCAAGACAGCCGCCCTGGAATGGCCGGTTCGCGTGATCGACCTGGAACGGGGCGACCGCTCTGCCGAGGTCCTGGCCGAAACGCTGGTGGAAGAACTGCTGACCGGAGGCGACGAGATCGAGATCGGACTGCCCGCCAGCGGGGGCCGGCTGAAGCTGCGTAGCCAGCAGGCCCCGGCCCCGGAGGGAACACCGGTCGTCACTCGTGAGTCGGTGCTGGTGGTTTCCGGCGGCGCACGTGGCGTGACCGCCGCGTCGTTGATCGAGCTGGCCCGGCGAAGCTGGCCGCAAATCGCGCTGCTCGGCCGGACTCGACTCAAGAAGGAGCCTGCGTGCTGCCACGGAGTCACCGGCGACGCCGAGCTCAAGAAGGTGCTGCTACTGGACGCACAATCGCGTGGCGAAAAACTCACGCCTGCCGAGCTGGGCCAGATGACGTCCCGAATCCAATCTCGTCGAGAGATCTGCGACACACTCGACCAGCTCGGCGAAGCCGGCGCCGAGGCACGCTATTTCAGCTGTGACATCGGTGACTCCGAGGCAGTCGAACAAACGCTCGCCGAGGTCCGCAAGAACCTGGGCCCGATCACCGGCATCGTACATGGAGCCGGTGTACTGGCGGACAAGATGCTCTCGCAGAAAACCGAGGAGCAGTTCGACTGGGTCTTCGGCACCAAGGTCGCCGGGCTGCGTAACTTGTTGAACGCCACGCACGACGACCCGCTCTCGCTGATCTGCCTGTTCAGCTCGGTCGCTGCTCGCACGGGCAACCCCGGTCAGTCAGATTACGCAATGGCCAACGAGGTGCTCAACCGCGTGGCTCATCGCGAAGCGCAGCAGCGCAGCGGCTGCCTGGTCAAATCGATCAACTGGGGGCCGTGGCAAAGCGGCATGGTCACTCCCGCTCTGGAACAGAAATTCAAGGCGCTCGGCGTGCCGCTGATCCAGCTCGACGAGGGCGCACGGCGTTTCGTCGACGAGTTGCAGACCACCTCGTCCAGCCAGGTCGAGGTCGTCATCGGTGGGCTGCTCGCGCCACCGAGAAATCCACGGCGGTTCGAGGTGACCGTCGGCGCTTCGACCCACCCCTACCTGGAGAGCCATCAGGTACAGGGAGTGGTCGTCTTGCCGCTGGTCCTGGCCCAGGAATGGCTGCTGCGAGCGGCGCGCGCGGCCTGCCCTGAACGAGTGGTGAGCGGCTGCAGCAAGCTGCGGGTCCTGCGAGGCATTCAACTCGAGCGCTTTAGCGAGCAGTCCGAGCGGTTCACCATCCAGGTCGACTCCGACGACGAGG
>CAZANL010000951.1:0-1792 GCA_964486115.1 uncultured Planctomycetota bacterium | reverse complement strand
TGCAACTTGTGAGGAGCACCACTTAGCGTCTGGTACATGTTTCGGGGGCAGGTCAAGCTGCTCCCCAGATCCGCCGCTGCGGGCCCCTTCCGCCAGCTCGCCCCGACCCAGGTCGAGCGTGCAGCTGGCCTCGAGCGGATCGGCCTGGCCGACCAGGCGGGCCAGCCCCCAGTCCATCACCTGCACCTCGCCGAACTTGCCGACCATGATGTTGGCCGGCTTGAGGTCACGGTGGATCACGTCCTTGGAGTGGGCCAGCGACAGGGCGTCGCAGATCTTCAGAAAGATCTGTAGATACTCGAACAGCGGCTTGCCCTCGCCACAGCTTTCGAGAGCCAGCAGCGCCGCCAGGTCATGCCCTTTGATCCGTTTCATCGTGAAGTAGATCTGCCCGTCGGCGGTCCTCTCGAGTTCGTGCATCGGGACGATGTTGGGATGCTCCAGCTGGCCGGTGATCTGCGCTTCGCGGATGAACTTGGCCACCGCCAGTGGATCCGCCTGGCCTCTGATCACCTTGGCCGCCACCTCACGGCCGACGTTATCGTCGCGCACCTGGAGGATCTGACCCATCCCGCCCTCGCCCAGATATCCGGTGACCGGGTAGCGCCCCAGCTTGTCTGTCGCTGTGGCCTTGAGGGGAGGCGGCCTCCGGTCGACCCGGACGGTCTGATCCGCCTGGTCGATGAACTGCCGGAGCGTCGGAGCCTCTTGTGACTCGGGGGGCGTGACGGGTGGACAACGCAGAGTCACGTCCTCCGCGACGGCCTGGAGTGTCGGGGGCAGCACAGAACGCTCCGCGGATGCCGAGAGCGAGCCGCCCTGGGCCTGGATCAACTTGAGTGCCTCGAAGACCGCCGACGACAGTCCCAGGCGCTGCCGCAGCTCGTCGGCCGAATCCGCCAGCCGGCCCCGCGCCAGCTCCTCACGCAGGCACGCGGCATGGTCGGCGCCGACGATCCCGAGCTGCTCGGCCAGCTCGATCAGCTTGTGCGGGTCCTGCTCCATACGCTACCCTCCGACCTCGATCGTGATCGAGCGCACCGACCGCCGAGCTGACCCCCGAATCGCTCGCTGGATTATGACAGATTCGCGGGGCGGGCTCTAGCGTGAGGGGCTCGATCGACGGGGCTGCCATCCGCTCTGAGTCCGCCCCCCCCGAATCCACCGGGGATCCCACCTCGGCGTCGAGCTGGCTCGCCGACGGCTGGCTGTCTTGCGTGAGGTTGCCGGTCCTGTCGCCAGCAGCAAGATTACCCCCAATGGCGGCTGGACGCCGGTTGGGCCAGCAGTCGTGGGGATGTTAGGATCGGTGACGCGGCCATCGTCCAGCGGCGGATTGCCTGGTGAATTATCCTGGAGATACGGATGAACAGACAGCAAACGATTCTTGGGGTGATACTTCGCATCATTGGCTTTTTCAGCATGCTGGCGATCGGTGCGGTGGTGATGCCGTTTTCCTGGATCCAGCAGATCCATCAATGCCTGCGCATGGGAGAGATGGCCGAAGGCCCGATCGTGGAGTACCTGGTCCGCTCGCTGTCTCTCGGTTACGCCATGGTTGGTGTGATCTTCTGGTACCTCTCTTTTCGAGTTCCGCAGCACTGGGACTTCATCCGCCTGCTGGCTGTTCTGTGCGTTGTTTCTGGCGTTGGCTTGTTGTGCGTCGACCTGAGCTCGGGGATGCCGGGGCCATGGACCTTGCTGGAAGGTCCGCCCGCGATCGTGGTCGGACTGTGGATGCTCTACCTGCATCACCAGGGGAGCCGGGCGTCAGAGCAGAGCGAGGCGACCT
>CAZANL010000950.1:0-1794 GCA_964486115.1 uncultured Planctomycetota bacterium | reverse complement strand
GATAGCCGCCGAGACTATCTTCGAGGGGCTGGTCGCCGGTGACGTATCGCCTGAGATCCTCGCCGGCTACGAGCGGAAGCTAGCCGACAGTTATGTCGGCAAGACCCTCTACAATGTGCGCAACTTCACCTACGCTCTCTCCGGCAGCACGCTGGCGACGATGTTTCGCGTCGGTGTGCTGATGGCCAGCGGCGGCAGGCTGCTGCTCGGCAAGAAGCATACCCATGCCGACGGAACGACGCTGAAGAAGAAGGCCGAGTCGTTGATCGCGCAGCTGCCGGAGGAAGAGGTGTCTCTACCTCAGAATCCGCTGGTCAACGACCGCCTGACGTCGGTCTTCCACTCCGGGACGGAGCACGAGGAGAATCAGCCGTCTCACCTGCAGGTGCACAACTTGGAGCTCTGCGGGGATCTCTGCTGGGAGGAGTTCGGCAGCCCTTGCCAGTACTTCTGTCCCGCCGAGGTCTACGAGATGGAGGTGGACGAGAGCTCGGGTCGTGCTGCGCTCAAGCTCAACCCATCCAACTGCGTGCACTGCAAGACCTGCGACATCAAGGATCCCTACGAAAATATCCTCTGGACCATTCCGGAAGCGACCGGCGGTCCCAAGTACAAGGTGACCTGACCATGCGCGTGCTCATCGTCTTCCTCATGTTGGCGCTCGCCTCTCCGGCATTCGGTTTCTCGGGCCGGGATCACAAGCGACTGAGCTGGAACGCGATTCAGAACCTACACCCGAAGTACAAGAAGCTGCTCGACAAGCACGCGGAGTTCATCAAACACGAGACCCCGGCGCCTGATTTTCTGCCAGGCAAGAACGAGCGAAGCAACCATATCTGGCACCCCAAGGGAAACTGGGGCAACAATATCAAGAAGGTCCTCGCGCTGTTCAATGAACTGGTGGTGGAGCTACGCCCGGTGATGCTGAAGGGTGAGCCGTTGAAAAAGGAGACGGCGCGAAAGCTGGCTCACCTGGCACACTACGTTCAGGACCTCTGCCAGCCACTGCACACGGCGCAGGACGACAAATCGGAGGTCCGGTATCACTACGCATTCGAGAAGAAATGGGAGGACACCGAGATCAAGAAGGTGCTGACCTTCCGCGGCAAGGTACGTCCGATCACCAAGATAGAGGCCTGGCACAAGGCGAACGGAAAGTGGTCGAACCAGTTCTATAAAGAGATCTCGTACGACTATCACGATGACAAGAAGTTCAATCGGAAAAGGACGTTCGAGATCTACAGGCAGACCTTCTCTCGGGCACACCGGTCGACGGTCGAGATCTGGACCAGCTTGTTTTACTACGCGAGCTTGAAGAAGAGGTAGCATGTCGAAGCGCCACGTCGTCGTTGCCATGTCGGGTGGCGTCGACAGCGCTGTCACGGCGTATCTGCTCCAGCGGGAGGGGTACGATGTGACGGCGTTGTTCATGAACAACGGGGTCTATCAGGACTCCGCCCAGGGTCGTCGGACCCGTTCTTGTTGCAGCGTGCACGATTCGAGGGATGCTGCGAGCTGCGCCCGTCAGCTGGGGATTGCCTACCACGAACTCAACTTCAAGCGTAGCTTCGCTCGGATCATCGACCATTTCACTTCCGAGTATCTGGCGGGACGCACACCAAACCCATGCATCGACTGTAATCAGCAACTCAAGTTCGGCAAGCTGATCACCTACGCACGCGGCATGGGGGCGGACTGGGTGGCCACCGGCCATTATGCCCGGGTGGCGCGAGACGGGGGACGGTGGTTCATCCAGCGTGGGGTAGATCGCGAGAAGGACCAGACCTACGTTCT
>CAZANL010000949.1:0-1796 GCA_964486115.1 uncultured Planctomycetota bacterium | reverse complement strand
GGACGCGTAAGCAGCGCGAGCGTTCTGATTCGCTGGCCACGGTAGTCCGCTCCGCGCGCCAAGAGGTGACCGAGCTGAAGGCTGATCTAAGCGAGCGTCGGAAGCGTGATCTCCAGAAACGACAAATCCAGGCACTAGGTTTAACTCGCGCGCTGAAGCAGCTGCGAGGCAAGGAAGAAAAGACGTCACAGCTAGCCGTCGGATTACTGGATAAGCTGATCGCCGTTGAAGCCTGGCTGAAGGCGCGCTCCGGAGCGGATGTTGCGATCAATCGTCAGCTGGCTGCCCTGGAGAAACGACAGCAGGCCCTCGTGTCGGCAGATGATTTCCAGACCAAGTGGGCCTGGACCCGAAAACACCTGGCTCGGCGCTCGGAAGTTCAGCACCTGTCCCGCCGGATCGAGACACTCCGTGTGGCGTTGGCAGCCGACGCCGAACAGCTGTCGGGAATGCGAGAATCCTTGCCGTCGATGCGGAAGGCACTGCGCCAGGCGATGATGGCAAAGGCGGACAAGAGCGCACTCGAGGCACTGGCCCGTAAATCGGAGCTGCGGTCTCTGGCATCCAAGAAGATGCTGGAGGGTGTGGCGCACATGAGCGACCTCGAGGGGCTGGTCGATCAGAAGGAACTAGGAGGGCTGGCCCGCAAGAGCGTGATTGTTGGGTTGGCCCAGAAGTCCGAGTTGACGCGGCTGGAGGCCACCCTCCGAATTCTGGCCAAGGGAATCCAGCACATGCTGACCACGTTGCAGAAAAACGAGCAGCGGCTCAAGTTGCTCCGAGCCGATGTGGAGCAGCTCAAGCAAAAGCTCAAGTAAGGCAGCCCCCTGGGGCAGTGGGAGCCGATGCGCCGTCAGTTCACCGATACTCGATCGGCACCGAGGCATCGACGGTCCACCCCTTGGCAAGGGTCTTGCCCTCGACTCGCAGTGGGCGTTTCTGGTTTTTCAGCAGCAGCTTGCCGATGCGAACGGAGCGTGCGCCACGCCGAATCTGGATTCCGAGGAATTCGTTTCCGTCGAGGATCAGCGCCTCGGCGTTGATCGACCCGCCACCGGCGACTTCGATGGCCCGCTCGAGCCCCGAGATGCGGCTGTTATTACCAATCTTCAGGCTGGCTCCCGTATCGACCAGGACGCCACATTCTCCTGCGCCACCCAGGTCGACTTCACTCAGGCTGGCCTGGGTGTTGCCCTTGAGCCACAGTGCGATGCGTGAGGTGTGAGTCTTCAGGCGCATCAGTTCGGCCCCAGAGCAGTCGGTGAGGGTCAGCGCGCCTTGGTTCTCACAGTGCGTCACCTCGCTGCCGACGACTCTCAGCTTTCGGCAACTGGTCGCCTGGATGCCCCAGCGGCTCGATCTGATCGCACAGCCGTTGATCGTCAGTGAGGGAGAGCTCTGGGCGACGAGGCCTTCGCCGTTGGTCGAGTTGATGCGGCAACGATCGATGGTGATTTCAGACGATCCCACGACCCGCATGGCGGGAAATGTTCGCTCGGGGTTTTCGAACGAGATGTTCAGCTCGCGGAATATCAACTGCTGACTGTCCACGACAACCAGCGGAGCAGCCTCAGCGCCGACGATGCGTGCGCCCTTTTCTCCAGAGATGATCAGCCCGCGCTTCTGCTCGAAGCGGTAGGGCGGACCGAGCTGTACTCCAGCTTCCCGATGTTGTCGGTACTCGCCCTTCGCAAACACCAGGGTGGTCCCGCTCTTGAGCCTGTCGATCACTTTCTGAACGTCTTGGCTGGGGGTGACGATCACCCGCGAGCCCAGGCCTTTCATCGCGGCGGCGC
>CAZANL010000948.1:500-1796 GCA_964486115.1 uncultured Planctomycetota bacterium | reverse complement strand
GGGGGCAACTGGTGGGGGGGGCAACGGCCCCCGCCTCCTTCTTCTCGAGGATTCCCTGGAAAGTGAACACCAGGTCGAGATCCTTGACGGCCTGCTGATCGGCCTCGCTCGGAAGGGCTGCCTGAACCAGCACCGGTTGGTAGACCGGATACGCGGCACACCCTGCCGACAAGACCACAATCGCACAACAGCTAGCGAACGCGCGCATGCCTCCATGATATGATTGTACGCACACATACAGCAAGGAGGATGTGTTGAAGGCCTTCCGACTCTCCCCATCGAACCTGCCTCTACCACGCGGCACCGAGGTCGTGCTCAAGGTCGACCTCACCGGCGAAGACGGAATGCGTTTCAAGAAAGGAACGTCGGCCAGGGTCGAGGTGGGGCACCACGACACCTACGATCTCCGAACGCCCGGGGGACGTCGCCTGACCGCACAGCGGGATCAACTTGCGATCCAAAAGCAACAGGTGGCCGAGCAGCTGCTGGCTCAGGCCGAGGCTTTCACGGACCTGGAGCAACATGTGATCTACCGGGCTGTTGTGGGATCGACGGCCTGGGGGCTGGCCGATGGAGACTCCGACGAGGACTGCCGGGGCATCTTTCTGCTGCCCTTCGAGCGACAGACCAGCCTGTTCCGTCAGCCTGACGAGATCCGCGACCCGGCCTCTGACACCAGCTCCTGGGAGGTCGAGAAGCTGCTTCATCTCCTGTTGCGCGCAGACGCCCACGCGATCGAGCTGCTCTGGACACCGCTGGTCAAATTCAGCACCCCGCTGGCAGAGCAGATCCTGGCCCATAAACAGGCATTCCTCACCAACAGCGTGATCGGTTCGTTCGGACGCTACGCGCTCTCTCAGATGAAAAAAATCGAGAATCGTCTGGAGCAGGAACATCGCGGAGACCACGTCACAGAGCTGATCCGTCAGGGCCTGGCCGAACGGGGACAGATCTTGCAGGCCCTCGCCGACGCACGCTGGCCCGGCGAGGTGGACGACGCTCGAATTCAGCAGGCAGGTCAGACCCTCGATGCTCTGGCCAACTCGCTGTTCGATCGGGGCCTCAGTCCGTCCCGCAACTTCGAGGGGTTGCGCACCTTCCTGCAGGAACATCCGGACGCTCCGCTTTTCAGCGAAGGACCCTACCGCCCGAAGAACGCATACAACCTGATCCGGCTGCTGCACTCGGGAATCCTGCTGCTCGAGAGCGGCGAGCCGATGATCGAGGTCACCGGGGCGCTGCGCGACTGGCTGCTCGACATCAAACGAGGGAAGGTGGCGATCGAGCTGGTCACCG
>CAZANL010000948.1:0-490 GCA_964486115.1 uncultured Planctomycetota bacterium | reverse complement strand
CGGCTGGGCCAGCAGTTTGAGACGGCCACCGAGAACTCCGTGCTCCCTGACGAGCCCCCGTATGCGCTAGCCGATTCGCTGCTGCGCGAAGCGCGTCGGGAAGCGGCCACCCGACACTTCTCGGTTCTCAAGCCAACCGCGATGGACCTTCGGCTGGCCCAGCCCGAATCCCTGCCGTTCGAGCTTCCGGACGAAGCCTGGGCCTTTCTGGAGCAACAGCTAGCCGGCGGCATGATACAGCTCGGTCTGGTCGGCGCCCATGCCTACGGGTTTCCCTCCCCCGACAGCGACTTCGACTTCAAGGGCATTCACCTCGCACCGACCGACGCGGTGCTCGGCCTTGGACCGGTCGAGGAAAATCGGGACACGACCAGCTGGCTCGGTGGGGTGGAGGTGGATTTCACGACTCACGAGGCGGCCAAGGCACTGCACATGTTGCTCAAGGGCAACGGCAATGTTCTCGAGCGACTGGTCAGCCCTTTTCAGCTCG
>CAZANL010000947.1:0-1797 GCA_964486115.1 uncultured Planctomycetota bacterium | reverse complement strand
GGCCGCCAAGCAGAAGGCCGCCAAGCAGAAATCCGCGGAGAAGAAAAGCGCCCGGGAGAAGAAAAGCGTCGACACGAAACGCGACGCAAAGCGCGTGGCCAAGAAAAAGAGCGCCAAGAAGAAGAGCGCGGACAGCGAGCGCTAACAGCGCCGGTCGGCCCTACAACATGTAGCGCTTGGCCACTTCTTCCGGCGCCTCGCTATAGTCCAGCGGCTCCATCGAAGATCCGCCTCGCCCGGCGGTCAAGCTGCGCAGGTGAGTGGCGTATCCAAACATCTTGGAGATCGGCACCTTGGCCTCGATCACGGTCAACAACCCGGAGGTGGTCGTGTTGGTGATCTCGGCGCGACGCGACTGCAGATCACCCAGGACATCGCCGAATGCCGAGGACGGCAACTCGACTTGCAGCGCCATGATCGGCTCCAGCAATTTCCCTCCGCCAATCGCTACCGCCTGATTGAGGGCAATCGAAGCGGCTGCGCCAAAGGCGCCCTCTGTCCCTTCATCCTGTCGATATTCCGCGTCGACCAAGATCACCCTCATCTGGATCACCGGAAAGCCAGCCATCACCCCGCTTTGCCCCGCGGCCAGCGAGTTCTGCTCGATGACGTTGCGCAACACCCTGGGCAGGGGATGATCGGGCGGCAGCTGATCCCGGAACGTCACGTCCAGAGTGTCCGATGGCTCGACCCGTAAGGCGACTCGCGCAAACTCCTTTTTTTCCCCTACCTTGCGATCCACCTTACCGACTCCTTCGGCCGCTCCACGAATCGACTCCTTGTAGGAGACCCGCGGCTTCCCGACGCGACAGGGAACCTTGAAGTCGTTGAGCATTCGATTCTTGATGATCTCGAGATGCAACTCTCCCATCCCGCTGACGATCATCTGGCCGGTGTCGGGATCCGTGTAGCGGCGAAACGTCGGATCGTCCTTACCCATCTTCTCCAGCACCTGCTCCAGTTTCTTCAGATCACCCGACGTCTCCGGCTCGATCGACATCGCCAGCACGGTCGACGGAAAAGACATCTGCTCGAGCACGGTCTGACGCGACTTGAGACAGAGGGTATCTCCCGTGGAGGTAAAGCGGAGGCCGCGAAGAGCCACGATCTCGCCAGCCGTGGCATGATCGAGCTTCTCGGGCTTGTTGGCGTGCATCTGGCACAGCCCCTGCAGCCGCTCGACCCTCTGCGCCCTTGGATTGAACAACTGCTGCCCGTTCTTGACCGTTCCAGAGTAGATCCGCAGATAGCTCAGCTCACCATGCTGATCGCTGGCAGTCTTGAAAGTGAAGAGCACCGGATCGGCGTTCGGATCGGGTGGGTGGACCTGCTCTTTCCCCGATTCGGGGTGGACTCCGACAACCGGTGGACGATCGAGAGGAGAGGGCAGATAGCTGCAGATCGCGTCGAGTAACGGTTGAACGCCCTTGTTGCGCAACGCCGTGCCACAAAGCGCCGGCACAGCCTGTCCAGCGATCACGACTCGTCGCAGCGCGGAGTGTATCTGCTGCTCGGTCGGCTCAACCTCATTGACGATCAACTCGAGCATCGGCTCGTCGTGCTCAGCGATGTGCTCGATCATCTCGAGACGCATGACACCCGCCTCGTCTGCCACCTCATCGGGGACCGGGCCCTCGAGCAGCTCCGCTCCCAGGCTGGCCATGTCGAACCGGACAGCGACCATCCGGATCAGATCCACCGCCCCGACAAAAGAGTCCTCCTCGCCAATCGGGACCTGGAGCTTGATCACCGAAGCACCGAGACGATCCTCGATGGTGCCGACGGCTCGGTGATAGT
>CAZANL010000946.1:0-1798 GCA_964486115.1 uncultured Planctomycetota bacterium | reverse complement strand
GGTCCCGTGTGTCGTGGTGCTTGCGGGATGTGCAACCGGTCAGCGCGCCGCTGTGATGAGCGTCACTCGCGCGAGCTTTCCCTTGCGTCGATAGCTCAGGACCACCGCCTGGCCGGGTTTGAGCGTTCTGATCAGTTGGGCGTAGGCGCGCAGGCTGTCGGTCGGTTTGCCGTCGAGGGCCACCAGCACGTCCCCGGACGCCAGCCCGGCCTTGGCCGCCGGCGAGCCGGGGACCACACCGCTGAGTCCCACGCCCTTGCCGCGATGAGCGAAGTCCGGAATAGTCCCCAGGCTGACCCGTCTGCCACCGGAAGGCCGTGGGGCTGTGGAGCGCTTGCCCGCGGTCGAAAGTGTCGAAGTCAGCGGCCGAGCGCGGGCGGCCAGGTATTCCACCGCCTGCCGGACCACGGTGGCGGTCTTGACCAGGCCAGCCAGATCGATCTTGTCGGCCGTGTCGCCCGGGCGGTGGTAGTCGGGGTGTGCGCCGCTGAACAGCTGGACGGCCGGGATCCTGGCTTCGTGAAACGCGACTTGATCGCTGCCTCCGGGGTCCTTGGCCACCAGCTGGGTCTCGATGCCGGTGACCCAGCCGATGCCGCGGAAGATGTGGACCCACTCGGTTGCGGTTCCGGAGCCCAGGACCATCAGCTTCCGCTGGCCCAGGCGCCCGACGGAGTCGAGGTTGATCGCCCCCAAGCAGCTGGCGCTCAGCTGCTTGACGAAATGGCGTGAGCCGAGCAGTCCGAGCTCCTCGCCCGAGAAGGCGACCAGCAAGACGGTGTTTTCCGGGCGCCAGCCTTTCCCCCACAGGCGAGCCAGCTCGAGCATCACCGCCACCCCGCTGGCGTTGTCGTCCGCGCCGGGATGGAAGCGACCGGTCTTGTCGGTGCCCAGATGATCGTAGTGCGCGCTGAGGATGACGATCCGGCGCTTCCACTCCGGCCGGCTGCCGGGCAGGACCGCGATGACGTTCTTGAGTTGCCCTTTGAGCTTGCCGGACGTCGCCGCCCAGCTCTGGAAGTAGCCGGCAGCACCTCCCGGGCGCAGGCCGGCCTTGCGGAATTCCTGGGCGATATAGCTGGCTGCGGCGTCCAATCCGTGGGTGCCGAATCCTCGGCCAGCGAGCTTGGCCGAGGCCAGATAGCGTACGTCGCGGCCCATCCTTGCGGCGTCGAACGCGGGAGGTAGTGTGGCCAGGGGCTTGCGAGGGTCCAGCCGGCCAGCGCCGGTGCGCTTCCCCTCGAAAGAGATCGAGGTGGGGGCGTCGATCACGTCCCACTGGCCCTTGGCCACGTTGGTCGGTGCGTCGCCGGAGAAGGCCAGATAGCTGTATTTGCCGTAGTGTGGAAGCTTGCGGGTCAAGCCGGGGATCGCCCTGGCATTGTCCGCGCCGATCCATGCCAGCGCCAGGCTGTCGTCACCCGGGTGTCGACCGACGACGACGGTGGCGTGCTCGGCGCGGCGCGCGGTCACGTCCCCCAGCCGCATCGTGTCTGCGTCGAAGCGCACACCGTGTTTGCGCAGCGTGGGGTGGATCTGATCCCGGAAGCGGTTTTTCCAGCCCAGCAGCCAGACGGTTTTGTCAGCCGGCAGCTGTGTCAGGTCGGCGTCGGAGACGATCTGAATTCCGCCGGACTGCGAGCTGACCCACGTTTGGGCCAGCTGGCGATAGGCTTCCCGCAGGGGCTCGGGAGCTGCGGAAGGCAGGACGATCACCGCCCGTGTCGCGCCAAAGGCCAGCGAGAGCGCGGGGGGGATCTCGCGCCGATCCAGCTTGCGAAAGAGGTCGAAGCGCGGG
>CAZANL010000945.1:0-1824 GCA_964486115.1 uncultured Planctomycetota bacterium | reverse complement strand
CGTTCCAGCCCGGCTTGTCGATCGACAGGTGACAGGTCATGCAGCGATCGACCGTCTGGACGTCAGCGAAGAAGATGTTGAACTTCATCGCCGGCAGAACCACCTGCTTGACCTTGAGATTGGGGTTGAGCATATCCAGCATCGGCGCGTTGCGTAGCCAGAAACCAATAGCGGTCGAGAGATCCTTCTGCTGCTTGCGCAGCCCATCCAGCTTGGCCGCCTTGGGCGCCCGCTTCTCTAGCAGGCTTGCCAACCTCAGCGCGTCCTTGCTCTTGGCCTGCAGCGGCTCGAGGGTCTGCTCGAGCTTTTGGATCTCCTGCTGCAGCGTATTGACCTGCCCCCCCGCCTGCTGGAACTCTTCCCTCACGGCATCCAGTTTGCCCTTGGCGTCCTCCCACTGCGCCAAGGCCTCGGCCGTATCATGCTTGGCATCTCGCTCGTGCATGTAGTGCGCATACGCATGATCGTGGAGGTACTTGATGCTGTCGACGTCAGCCTTCTTGAACTTCATCCGCTGAACCGCCGGGCCGAGGAGCGTGTTCTTGTCGTGGATTTGCTGCCTGAGCTTGCCGATCTTGCTGGAGGTGTCCCCCAGCTTGCTCTCCAACGCGGCGATCTCCTGATCCAGCTTCTCGACCGCCGTTGCGAGCTTGCCAATCTGGTTCAGCTCAGACTGCTTCTTCTCTTTCTGGAGCAGCAAGAACTCACGCTGGTAGGACTTCCACGGCCGGTCGTAGTCATCCCAGAACATCCAGACCATGCTGACCATGAACAATGCTGCCGCCACCAGAAAGATCTTGTGCAGCCGCTGGAGCGGATATGCTTCGGTAACCTTACGGCCTCTACTCATCGAACTCGCTCAGATGTTGAAGAACCACTCGGGAATGGCCACGATGTACTTGAGGTTGAACAGCCAGCGGGTGACCATCTTGATCACCATGAAGGCCCAGAACAACAGCAAGTTAATCATCAGGGTGTAGCGGATGAAACCCATCCGCTGGTAGTAGTACTTGAGCAGGGTGAACGCCAGCAACGGCGGCAGGGCCATGAAGTAAGCCCCGACGATCAATAACCCCGGCGACTCGCGCAAGATGATGTTGAACGGACTCCCTCCAGGCAGATCGGTCTTCAACAGACCGATCCAGATCCACTCGGAGAGGTTGACGTTGTTCAGCGCCTCCACCTTGTGAACCGTCCATACCTCATAAGGGCCGAAGAAGTTCCAGTTCGGCCCGCGCAGGAAGGTCCCGATGAGGATCAGGGTGACCCAGAAGACGACGAAACCCATCAGGAAGGTGGTCACCGCGAACTTGCGCTCTCTGAAGGTGTAGTAGCCACGCCCCTTCGGGTTGAAGTCGAGGTATGGAATGGCGCACAGGCCGAGGATGATCAGCAGGGGCATCACCACCCCCGCGATCCAGGGGTCGAAATAGACCAGCATCTCCTGCAACCCGAGGAAGTACCACGGCGCCTTCGACGGGTTGGGCGAATCGGAGGGATCGGCCGGACTCTCCAGCGGCGCCTTGAGCACGATCGACCAGACGATCAGCAGGACCATGACCAGGATGCCGACGATGTACTCGGTGTAAACCAGATCGGGCCAGACATAGACCTCGTCCTGGTTCTCCTCTTCCCAGGTCGGCTTGCCCGCCGCGATCGCCTGATCGTTGAGGACTCCCTTGCGCAGCGACAGCCAGGTAAAAAACGGGATCAGGAACAACAACGAGAGAATCGGGATGTTGTCCGGCAGCGTCGTGTTGTACCGAAACTGGCCGTTGGTCATCGAAACGGCCACAAAGGCGGACATCAGCACCATCGCCGACC
>CAZANL010000944.1:0-1829 GCA_964486115.1 uncultured Planctomycetota bacterium | reverse complement strand
CTGAAGAGGTGAAACAGCAACGTTATGACACTTTGATGGCTGCCGGACGCAAGACGCTCGAGCGGGCCCATCGGTCACGGGTGGGCGGCCGAGAACTGGCGCTGGTCGACGGTCCGAGCAGCCGCTCGGGTTGGATGCAGGCGCGCACCACGAGCGAGGGCCCTGAGGTTGATCCGGTCCTCCTGCTGCCGGCAGAGGGACTGACCTCGGGCGAGTTCGTGCCCGTTCGAATCGAGGCCCTCGACGGGGTGGACCTGATTGCTAGCCGAGATGAACCTACCGAATAAGCTAACGGTCGGACGGCTGTTGATGGCCGGGCTGTTTTTTGCCTGCCTGGTCTGGGCGGAAAAACCCGCGTTCTGGCCCGAGGAGATCGTGGTGACCCGCAAACTCCTGCTCAACATTGCCTTCTGGCTGTTCGTCATTGCGGGATTGACCGACATCGCAGATGGTTGGGTTGCGCGCAGGTGGGACTTGACCAGTGATTTCGGCCGGTTGGCGGATCCGTTTTGCGACAAGGTGATGACCTGCGGCGCATTCATCTTTCTGGCGACGCTGCCGATCTGGCCCGACAAGCCTGAGGTTTTCGTGCCGGCCTGGGTCGTCGTGCTGATCGTCGGTCGGGAGTTCCTGGTCACGGGGTTGCGTGGGTTTCTCGAGTCGAAAGGGATGGAGTTCGGGGCGTTGATCTCGGGCAAGATCAAGATGTTCACTCAGTGCTTCACGATCGGCTCGGCGCTGTACACCACGGCTAATCTGGACGATGCACAGTGGGCGCTGACTCTCACCCGTGTCGCGGTCTGGGTCATGCTGGCCACCACCTTGATCTCGGGGGCAGCCTATATGTTGGCAGCCAAGAAGATCCTGGCGGAGGAAACTCGCTGAGAAAGCAGCTGGGCGTCGCGCTCTGCACTTTTTTCGGGCTGGGGCTTTCACCCGTGGCACCGGGAACGGTTGGTACGTTCGGTGCCTTCGTCTGTCACCTGGGTTTGCTCGCTGCCGGCTGCGCCGAGACTGGGGTGCTTGTCGGGGCGAGCGTGGGAGTGACCTTGCTGGCGGTACCCTTGGGCTACTGGGCTGAGGCCCATTTCGAGGTCGAAGATCCCCAATCGTTTGTTCTGGACGAGGTGGCGGGGTACTATCTGGCGGCCTGCTTCCTTCCGGCGACATGGTGGGCAGCGTGCTTAACATTTGTCCTGTTCAGGATTTTTGATATTCTCAAGCCCCTGCCCGTGCGGCGTGCGGAGTCGTTGGCCGCTGGCTGGGGCATCGTATGCGACGACCTCGTTGCCGGCCTTCTCGCCGGGGCCTGTGGCAAGGGGGGATACTTCCTTTTTCTTTTGATGGCGACGTGAACTCTTCGGATTGATGAGCGGTCAGACGCTGACGCGGGAGGACGTGGTCAACCGTGTCCTGGGTGCGCTACAGGACGAGGAAACCGCGCAGAAGATCATCGACTGGATAGATGCGCGTGAGCGCGTCATCAAGAAGAAGGATCATGATTTCCAGACGATCGTCGAGGTCGCCAAGCAGATCAACGCGAAGAGCCTCGACATCGAGAACATCGAGTCTTACTCGATGAGCATGGTGATGGGGCAGTTCGGTATCCTGCGTGTGTTCTTCATGCGGCAGATCGATTTCTCGAGCTACACCATCAAGGTGGTCGGCAAGAGCAAGAATCTGCCGGACATCTCCTTCAACATTGACAGTTCGCTGGGCCAGTTTCTGATAGAGCGGGCCGAGCCGATTCTGCTGCCCCAGGAGCCTGAACAGATTGCCGAATATCCGCCTCTGCAGGAAGTTGCCGATGCAGGTATCGAAGTGCTGTT
>CAZANL010000943.1:0-1829 GCA_964486115.1 uncultured Planctomycetota bacterium | reverse complement strand
CCGTGATCATCGTGGGCCTCGTCGCGGCGCGGCGGCACACCACCTCCATCCGCGGCATGTTCCTGGCCGACAGGTCGCTCGGGGCATGGGTCGCAGCGCTGTCGGCGTCAGCGTCCAGTGAATCCGGATGGGTCACGCTTGGGCTGGTCGGCTGGGCCTATACATCCGGCGTCTCGGCCTACTGGATCATTCCAGGAGCCTTGTTTGGATACCTCTTCAACTGGATGATCCTCGCCCCGCGCATACAGCGACGGACTGGTGAACTCGGCGCCGCAACCGTTCCCGATCTGCTCTCGCGGCACTATGCTGAGCGTGTTCCGGTGCTGCGCGTCCTGCTGGCTCTGGTGATCTTCGTCGCGATGATCCTGTATGTGGCCGCGCAGTTTGCGGCGGCCGGAAAGTCCCTCGCCATTGCGATACCGATCCTTGATTATCGCACCGGCATTCTCGTGACCGTTGGCATAGTCTTTTCCTACACCGTCGCCGGTGGCTTCCGTGCGGCCTGCTGGACCGACCTTCTTCAGTCGCTGCTCATGCTGGCAACGCTTGTCGGATTTCCCATCCTGCTCATCTCCTCACAGGGTGGGATCGGCGAGTTCATCTCGGGTATCAACGCTGTCGAGGACGCTGGCTACGCGAACCTCATGCCGCAGGCAACTGGCGGAGGCGCAGCGGCAATGCTCGGGTTCCTGCTAGGCTCCGGTGCCTTGGGCATCAACTTCGGGTACCCGGGACAACCACACGTTCTTGTGCGGTTCATGGCCCTGCGATCGCCAAAGGAGAGCCGGGTCGGCGGCAGCGTCGCGATCACCTGGTCGCTACTTGTGTTCGCTGGCGCTGTTACCGTGGGACTTGGCGCTCGCCTGCTGGCGGGGTCAGAAGCGGGGTGGGCGGCCACGATCAGCGACCCGGAGGTCTCGCTGCTCGCCTCTGCAATGCACCTCTTGCCCGGCGTTCTTGCCGGATTCGTCACTGCAGCCATCCTGTCGGCCATCTGCTCGACCGCCGATAGCCAGACGGTCGTCGCGTCGAGTTGCATTGCCAACGACGCAATGAACGCGAAAGTGCGGCGAATGTCGGATCGATCGCAAGCCCTTTTCAGTCGCATAACGATCGCGGTGGTATTGATGTTGGCCGCGGCAATGGCGATGCCCACAGAGATTCAGATCTACGACTATGTTCTGACCTATGGCTGGGCGATTCTTGGAGCGGCTGTCGGACCGCAGGTCATTCTGGCGATGCTCTGGCGACGATCGACGAGGTGCGGCGCGATCGCCGGCGTTCTGGTTGGCTTCGGCGTAGCTGTAGGCTGGAAACTCGGATTCAACAACCAGATCACGATTGGTGATTCTGTAGTACAGGTTTACAATCTTCCGCTGGCATTCGTCGCCTCGATGCTGGCACACATCCTCATCAGTTACATCAGCAGTCCGAACACAACCAACTGGCCAGCGGCAACGGTCAAGGGATAGGTCGTGAATAGCCAAAGCCAACCAGAAACACTCTCCGTCCGTGATTACAGCGAGCCGAAGTGGGCTGTCGCGTGCATGGGCGACCGCGTAGCGGGACATGGGGGCGGTGACTGCCCGACTGACTATCTGCTGGACGACATCTCGACGCCACATCTCGATGACGTCAGTGTTCTGGCTGCGGCTCGACCAGTGATCGAACTGACGCTGTCGTTTCCTGATCTCCCTGACGATGACCGTATCTGGGAGCAGTTCAATACGACAGGGCTCGCGCAACTTGCCGCTTCACTCGGTCTCAATTCGTGGGCTGTCGGACTTCTGAACGAAGGCGTCGAAGAAGTGAAGGCAGCGGAATTCACC
>CAZANL010000942.1:0-1831 GCA_964486115.1 uncultured Planctomycetota bacterium | reverse complement strand
ACGGGCCGACGCTGGACTGGCCGTCGACAGCGAGCTCTGCCAGGATCCGACCGATCAGAGACGAGAACTTGAAGCCATGTCCCGAGCAGGCCGATGCGATCAGTATTCGCGAGTCGTCCGGATGCTCGTCGATCAGAAAGTGCTCATCCGGCAGCATGCTGTACAGGCAGATGTGCGGGTCGACCATCGGCGCTCGCGCCAGCTGAGGAATGTGGCGGACCAGAAACTCACGCACGTCGGTGTAGTCGGATTCGGTCGGCGTTCGCTCGACCGTGTCGGGATCGACTCCCGGACCGCTCGTGCTGTGATAGGCGACCTTGGCCCCGAACCGGCCGAAGATCGGCAGTCCGTAGAACACCGTCGCATCCACCTCTCCCGGCCCGACATAGACCCACACGGGCATCTTGTCCGGTCGGAACGGATCTGCAGATTCTGGCAGAAAATAGGCGACGGCTTGCCGGGTCACCCTGAGCGGCAAGGTTTGCTCGGGGAACAGCATCGGTGTCCAGCCACCGGCTGCGACGATCAAGCGATCTGTCTGGTAGCGAGCCAGGTTGGTCTGGACCCGGAGTCCCGTCGATTCCCTGTGGATCGCTACGACACGCTCGCGAGTATGGAGGCTGGCGCCATGTTCCACAGCCAGCCGAAGATGAGCTGCGACACAGCGATCGGCGGCCAGTGCGCCTCCGTCCCGCTGGTGTAAGCACAACGATCCCGACGGGATCTGAAAACATGAAAAGTGCTTCATGGTCTGTGCTGGCGTCAGCCGGGTAAACGAGCAGCCGGCCCCCTCGAGAGCATCTTGTAGTTGGCCAGAGGACCGTCCTCGGGCCCGAAGAACAGGTCACCGGTTCGCAGGAAGAGCATCTCTCCGCAGGGCTTCTTGCGCCAACTGGACGTAGGCTGGGTGAGCGTAGGTCATCCTGAAGATGCGCGACGGGCCATGGGAGCTCCCGAGAGCGTGTCCCACCTCATGCTGCTCGAGTATCAGCACGCTGCGCCCGAGGCGCTGCGAGAGGTGGTACGCGGCGGCGCTGCCCATGGCTCCCGCGCCGATCACGATGGCATCAAATTTGTCGGACATATGGCACAATCATAACATGCTGAGTTGGACGTATTTGATGTTGGCGATCCTCTCCGAGGTGGTCGGGACGATCTGTATGAAACACTCTCAGGGTTTCAGCAAGATATGGCCTTCGCTTGCGGTGTTCCCGCTCTACGGGGTGAGTCTGGCGGCTCTGGTCATGGCGCTGAAGAAGATCGATCTGAGCATGGCCTATGCGATCTGGTCCGGAGTGGGGACCGCCCTGATTGCGGTGGTCGGAATCCTCTGGTTCGAGGAGCCCGCGGGAATGCTGAAAGTTGCCTCGCTGATCGCGATCGTGGTTGGCGTCGTCGGCCTGAAGATCAGCGGGTGATACTGGCGCAGATGCGGAAGCCGATCCGCCGGTCCGATTGCTGAGCGTCCAGGCCCATGCGGGAGGCGCAGCGTGAGCGGATGAAGCCATCGAGGTATGAGCCACCCCGATAGACCTTGATGTGTGCCTTGCCGAAGATGCTGTCGGTCCATTCGGCGACACTGCCGGCGAGGTCCATTGCTCCGTAGACCGACTTGTCCTGACGGAACTGCATGCCGGGTTCGAGCACACCCCGCAGGGAGATGCCGCCGCGCTGACTGCCTTCGTACTTGCAGAAGTTCGGGTCGAAATGGTTGCCCCATGGGTAGAAGCGAGCGTCGGCGCCGCGTGCGGCCTTCTCCCACTCATCTTCCTTGGGCAGTCGGTATCGGAGCTTGATCGGGCTCTTGCTCGTGAGCCAGGCGCAGTAGCTG
>CAZANL010000941.1:0-1838 GCA_964486115.1 uncultured Planctomycetota bacterium | reverse complement strand
GACAGTGCCCGGGCGTGTTCGACACACGCCACTTGCGAGATGATGCACGCCGGCCCCCGAGCCGCCTGAGCAAGCCGTGCGGCCAGCTCGGGAAGCGGTGGATAAGCGACGAAGATGTCGCGCGCTCCTTCGGCCAGCAACATATCGAGTTCGTTGGGCGTGCACTTGAATCGCTCGACGCCCGCCGCCAGCTGGCGCCGCGTGGTCCAGGCAGACTTGTGGGTCTTCACGTGCGGCCGCAGGTGGGTCAATCCACTGCCGGGCCGAAGTCGCTCCAGTTCTGCCCCGATGCGTCTCAAGTTCTCTTCGACCAGCGCCTCGTAAACCAGCAGGCAAGGAGTCTCGAGTCGCTCCAGTCCCTCGAAACCGTAGGTCTCGAGGGACAGCTCAGGCATCGAAGACAGCGCTGGCAATCTGGAGGTCCTGTACGGCCACCCCTGTCAAGTCGGCCACGGTTATCTGCTCACCCCCCGTGCGCCCCGGCAACCGCCCTCCCACCACGTCCCCCAGTTCGATCACGTCCCCCTCTCGGATCTCGCCGGCTGCCAGCGCGCGGTGGATCTCGCCACGGCGCCGACACTGGGCCCGGCTGTCGGCGACCAGCACGTCGGCCCGAACGAGGATCTGCGCATCCAGTTCCTGCTTGTCCGGCGCGTCCGAACCGACGGCGGTGATGTGGGTTCCCGGTTGGATCCACTCCGCCTCGAGCAGGGGCGACCGCGCTGGGGTCGTGGTCACGATCAGCCTGCACACTCCAGCCAGCTCCGCGAGGTCGGCCGCCGCTCGCGCATCGAAGCCGAGTTCTCTGGCATCCTGAAGGTACTTCGCCAGGCGTTCCGGCGTGCGCCCCCAGGCATAGACCGTTCGACAGGGCGTCACCCGCACCAGCTGCTCGAGCTGGCGACGCGCCTGGATTCCCGTACCGACAATGCCGATCGCCTGGAGATCGGCCGGGGCCAGATGTCGCGCAGCCAGTGCACCAGCCGCGCCCGTGCGGAGGTCGGTCAGCTTTCCCTCGTCGAGCAGAACGGCCACCAGTCGGCCAGTCTGCTGACAGAACAGCAACATCACGCCCTGGCTGGAGGGTATCCCGAGGGTGGGGTTGTCGTAGAACCCGCTGGCGATCTTGACCACATAGTGACGTCCGCCCTCGAGATAGCCGTACTTGATGTGAACATCTCCCGGGGGACTCTCGAACTGGAGCTCCCCGACCGGCGGGATGACGGCCCGACCCTGCGAGTAGGCGTCGAACCCCTCGGCCATTGCGGCCACCAGATCGATGCCGGGCAGCACCGCCTCGATCTGATTCCAAGCCATGATCCGCGGCGTCACGCCAGCACCGCCTGCAGCTTGGACAGACCGATATTGGCGCCACAGAGCACGACCACTGCGCGGCGGCCACGGTACTCGGCCGCAACCTGTGCGAAGCCAGCCAGCGCGACACCGGCGGCGCCTTCGATCAGCATCCGCTTCCCCGCAATGCATGTCCGCATGGATTCGCGGATCTCGTCCTCGGTGACGAGGATCGACCGATCGATCACCTGCCGACACAAGTCGAAGGTGATCGCACCCCGCTCGACGCCTCCGGCGGTGGCATCGGAGAGAGTCGCGTGGCAGTCCACATCGAGAATCCGGCCGGCCTCGAGGCAGGCGTGCATCGCCGGGGACTGATCGGGTGAGCATGCTACGACCTCGATGCCGGGACGACGCGCCTTCAGATAACTGCCGACCCCCGAGATCAGGCCGCCCCCGCCGAGCGCGATGAAGACCGCATCCAGTTCCGGCAGCTGACGCTCGAGCTCGACGCCGATCGACCCCTGGCCCAGCATCACGTCCCG
>CAZANL010000940.1:0-1845 GCA_964486115.1 uncultured Planctomycetota bacterium | reverse complement strand
ACGTGGTGCGAGAACACGCAGGGGTCGAGCTCAGTCATCAGGCGACCTGTCTGCTTATGGTGGTCAATCGCATGGTTAGTGATCTCCGTCGAGCCCTGCTTTTCAGCCCACTCGAGCCACGGGAGACCATCAGGGCACTTCGAAATAAAGTAACCGAAGACGTCGGAGCGCCACGTCGCTCCTTTCGAGACACCGTCGTACTGAAACGACTGATCCTTCGCCGTCTTCTCTTCGAAGAGCTTGGAGGTCATGGTGATTGCGTGCGGCAATCCGGGTGGATGCGGCACTGTGGCGCCTCCAGTCGTGCCACCCCCTGTGGACAAGCACCCTCTCGCCCCGGCCAACTCGGCGTCAACTCTGACTCCGGTGGTGCCGCCCCCCCCCGTCGAAAATCCAGCCCTGGAAACCAACTCGTCGACCATGCCGCCCCCGATGGCGATCCTCCCAACGGAGAACCCCTGCTCCGCGCCAGGAATCGCCTATACCGATCAGATGGTTTCACCGATATCCGGACTGGCCAACACCGATCAGCCGATCACAGCCACACCCGGGCTACCCAGTGCCGAGTTGCCGGTCGCACCTGCAACCACAACACAAAACCTCGCCAGGCCGTGCGACTGCGGCGCCCAGCTGCAAGACGGCTGGGTATACTGCCCGATGTGCGCTCGCCCGACACACGACTGCTGTCCCACCTGCAACCAACCACTACTACCCCAGTGGCGACGGTGTCCTTACTGCGACTGAGCCCAGCTCCTCGATCTGGCGACTGAGCTCAGAGAGTCCCAATCGATGACCCAATGCCCCGACTGCGACATCCCGTTGAAACCGATCCTGATCATCGGAGGGGCGGCCCAGGTACACTACACCGAGGGGCTCCCGTACACCGATGGGGACAAACCGAAGTTCAGCGCGTGGCACGGGAAGATAAAAAACAGCGCGGGCACCGTTCAGGGTTTCCTGTGCGGAGCATGCCAACGTGTCATTTTCTACGCCCAGCCGAACAGCGAGGACAGCACCTGACGCCAGCATTCCCAGTCTCTGCTCCTGACCGATCTGGCCCAGCAAAGCTACTCCAGCTGCTCCAGCGCGCGCAGCACCTGACGAGGTAGCAGGACGTTCTTGAACCAGATCGGCCGCCGTCGCGTTCTGATTTCAGCCACCTCCGGATCCACGCAGAGTTTCTCGGAGATGGCGACCAGATAACGTGCCGGGCCATGGCGTGCCAGCCTGCGCAGATAGGCTTCGGCGCTGCGCTTACGCCAGTGCCCTAGCAGCTCGAGGTAGATCGGCGGGCCCCCGGCCGCTGGAATGAACTGCAGATCCGGAACCGCCATCCCCTCTGCCTGTAGATTGAAAATGCGGTTCGCCTCGCTGACCTGCCAGCCACTCTGCAGTGCGTCAAAACGCTGGGGAAACAGACGAACCTCCTCCGGCACCCACATCCCGCGGTCTGGATAGTGAGAAACCAGACCCTCGTCCGAGGAGAGTTCGAGTCGTGCCGAACGGCGAGATCGCCCCCAGCGCAAGCGAGCCACGAGCTCGAACTCCTCGCAAAGCAGCACGGACGGCAAGAACAACGCCATCTGCAATCCATACCGCCGGGTCGACTCGAACATACTCATCGGGCCGTCGATTTTCAGCACCAGCCTGTCTTCCGCCGGCCAGCTGGCGGAGAAAAGCAGCCGGTGGAATTTGAGGGAGGCCAGCAGCTGACGCAAACGGTTGGGCGAGGGTCTGGTGATTTCCAGCTCGAGCGCTCGTGCATCCATCAACACCGCCTGGACCAGCGCGACGTTGTAGCGGTGCAGCAGCCGGACCGCGGAGAGATCTCGCAGCCGCATCATC
>CAZANL010000939.1:0-1849 GCA_964486115.1 uncultured Planctomycetota bacterium | reverse complement strand
ACATCCTTCAGCAACGGCACACAGAGCGCGCCAGTTAGACCCTTGGTGTACTTTCCCGGTTCTTCGCCGCGCTGATACCACCATCCACCGGGCTCGTTGTAGAGATCCCACATCAAGACACGCGGGTCAGCTCGAAAGC
The DNA here is from genome assembly GCA_964486115.1 of uncultured Planctomycetota bacterium. Lineage (GTDB taxonomy): Bacteria > Planctomycetota > JACQVV01 > JACQVV01 > CAZANL01 > CAZANL01. The sequence goes on along the minus strand of CAZANL010000939.1, from coordinate 1,710 downwards.
GCGTTATCACGGCTTCGACATATTGCTGGAGGCGATGGCGGAGCGCTGGATCGGTGGGGTACCGTTTCAGTTGCGCTAGGCCTGGGCTCTCTAACCAGGCAGAGTTGTGAACGCCCGGCCAGGGACTGGGCTGCTTTCCGATCTTTGGATCGGCGAGCCAGCAATCGTCGAAGATCACCAGGAGTACCCCGATGCCGTGCGAGTCGGCGATGTCGAGGAACCGATCGACGCGTCGTAGAAAGCCCTCGGGGTCTTGGGCGTAGGCAAGGTCGTGCAGGTAGACGCGCACGACGTTCATCCCAAGCTCGGAGGCCCAGCCCAACTCTCGGTTGATTGTCTCGGGATCGAAGGTGTCTTCCTGCCACATCTCGAGTTGGTTGACGGCGTTGCTGGGTATGAAGTTGCAGCCGAGCAGCCACGGCTGCTCGGCATGCCATGCTCTCGCCTGCTCGGTTGTCCAGCGCCCCTTCAGGTGGTCGGGCACCTCCAGCTTCACCACCTCCAGCGTGCTTGCCGGCGGCAGCGGCGGCTTACGGGGGCGATCATGGTTGGCGGGCAGGGCCTCCCAGCGCAGCATGTACTTCACTCCTGGCTGGTCCGAGCCACCGCGATCAACAGACATCTTGACGCGAATACCGTCGAACTTGATCCGAGCGCGATGAAGCTCTGCTGGAGTCTCTCGCGGCACGAGCGCGCCTCCTTGCACGGGTTCCAAGTTCTCTTCATGGAGGACTAAACGCCCCGAGCCGAAGTCGCGATGCCGGTAGGTGAGGGTCCACATATCTGGTTCCATTCGCTGGAGTTCGGAAATCCGAATTCCGATGAACGGCATCGCTCCACCGCCACTAAAGGCGACCTCTCGGTCCCAGTTAGTGACCGCCCGTGATTGCCAGACCCCGTCCTCGAACCGGGTCACATAGATCTGCATGTGACCGGCCTCGTCAGCCTTGTGGTAGGAGATCATCGGGCGGTTTTGCCGATCGAAGGCTAGGCGCTCACAGCCGTTGATGATTCCTCCGTGGGATGGGATAGGATCGACGCAAAGCTCCTTCTGTTCGAGGGTGAGCGGCAGCTTCACTGGCTTCCCGGCCGCCGTTTCCCAGTGCTTCATGTCTCGACTCCGGGCATAGGAGAGATGGTTGTTCGTAGCGCAGTCGGGGGTGTCGCGCCAAACCCAGACCACGTGAAAGAGACCGTCTGGCCCCACCTCCGGTCCATGGGGATAGGCGTTTCGCTCGCCTTCGCCATCGAACAGCGGTGTGTCCAGAAAGCGTGACCAGCGCTGGGTCTCGGCGTCGTACTTGTTGTAGATGTTGCTGCCGTTTCCGCTGCTTCCGGAACGATATGTGAAAAGGAGTTCGCCATTGGCCCCCGTGAGGAAACGGGGATAGGTGCATCGCTTCTCATCTATACCGGTCATCTCCATGCGTTCGAAGCTGTTGATGTCTCCGGCTTTCTTCGTCCGGAAGTAGATCAGCGGAACGCAGTGCATGTTCCCTGAGAGATGGATATCGCCCCGGTCATCCACGGCAAGGGTCACATAGTTGTGGCTGTCCCATCCGACCTTGCTCGGCAATACGACTTTCTGCCAGGCCTCGGAGTCTAGCTCCCGTGCTGCCACGACCATCCGATGCACCGCATCGTAGTACGCAACGTACTGCCGTCTCCCATGGGTCAGCAGAGAAAATCCAACGGGGAACCAGGAGGGCA
>CAZANL010000938.1:0-1853 GCA_964486115.1 uncultured Planctomycetota bacterium | reverse complement strand
CCCGGTAGACAGCGCGCAGACCAGCAACGGCCGCAGCACCTCGGACGTGGCGCCGACCAGCGCCCGTGCTTCAGTCGCGGTCAGGTAGGTTTCCCGCTCGCGGCCCTTCTCGCTGTATCGCTCGACCAGCCGGGCGGGATTGACTTCGGCGTATGCCATGCGAACTGCCCAGCGGTAGAGCGCCGAGACAAGCGCCAGATCCCGGTTGACCGTTGCTCCCGAAACGCCTTCGGCCCGCCTACCCTCCGCCCAGCGCGTCAAGTCGGCCGGTGTGATCGCGGTCAGGTAGCATCCTGCCCAGGAGGCCCGCAACAACAGCTTCAGCCTCGACACATCACCCCGGAAGGTGCTGGGCTTCTTGTGCAGCTCCGCGAACTCCAAGTACAGCGGCGCGGCCTCGCGGAACGTCATGCGTGATCCAGAGCGATCGCCGAAGCACTCAGCAAGCACCTCACGGATCGGCGTTCCGCCTTCGAGCAGCGCGTGTGCGGCCGACAGCTTCCGCGCGGCCACCTTCCGGTTGGAGATAGCCCGCTTGTACCGTCGCCCGTCCCAGTGAAAGACGGCGTAGAATCCCGGTCGGTCCTTCTGAACCTTGATGGACCCGAATGCTCTGCGCTTGGCCATGCTCGATCTCCTTTACTCGACCCGCGACAGGATCCGATTGATGCGTGTCGGTGGGAGCGGGTTCCCCTTGCCTGTGCGGACCCCCATCTCGTCGGCCAGGTGTCCCGCGATGGCCCGCAGGGACAGCCCCTTTGCGCGTAGTTCGCGGACCGGACCCAATAGCCTCACGTCAGCCTCGATGGCTGCAGCGGTGCGCGTAGCCCTACCCAGCGCTCGGCCGCGAGCCATCTGCTTCTTCGTCATGTTTCGGCACTCGGGAATCTGTGCGCCCATCGGCAGGCCCCGCGCCTTGCGAGCGGCCAGCGCGGCCCGGGTGCGCTCGCTGATCGCCTTCGCCTCACGCTCCCCGATAGCTGCTTCAATGTGTAGCTGAAAGGCGTCTGCGCCAATCCGGTCACAGGTGACGAACGGGACACCCGACTCCATGAGGCTCGCGACGAACGCGACGTTCCGCGCCAGCCGGTCCAGCTTGGCGATAACCAGGGTTGCCTGTGACCGCCGGCAAGCGGCCAGCGCCGCCCCCAGTTCCGGCCGGTCGTTTCGCTTGCCGCTCTCCACCTCGGTGTACTCCGCGATGGGCTGGCCTTCGCGTCCGGAGATGTAGCGCCCAACGGCCTCGCGCTGCGCCTCCAAGCCCAGGCCGGATCGCCCTTGTTGCTTGGTGCTCACTCGGTAGTACGCGACGTAGGAAGGTGATTTACTCATGACAGCATTGCATCAGTTTAGTCAACGAATGTCCACTGGAATGAAACAGCCGCTGCATCGTTCCTCAAGGGACGCTATTTGGGCATTAGAGCCTCTCTACTTACCGTTTTGCGTCCCTTGAGGTGTTAGCTCGGCCGCCGCTCCAGGCCCGCGCGGTCCTCGGCGGGGACGGGGCGGCCGACGTGCAGGCTGTAGCCGTCCACACCGCGGGTTGCGCCCGCCCGGCCCGTCGGTGACGGGTCGATCGGGCCGGCCCGGAGGACCCGCTGGCCGGTCCGCTCGCCGAAGGCGATCGTGCCGGTGATCGAGGCCCCGTGGCAGCGGATCAGCAGGGCCTCCTCGTCGGTGGGCGTGTCGAGGTCCGCGTCCGGCTCGAGCAGGCCGCGGCGGCGAAGCAGGCGGGTGATCCGCTGGGCCACCCGCGCGTTCAGCTGGCGCTGTTCGGCGGCCGTCGGGGTGGGCAGGCGGAACCAACTACTCCACCTTGTTCGAGTACGCCCCCGACGGCACGATCGTATGGC
>CAZANL010000937.1:1375-1855 GCA_964486115.1 uncultured Planctomycetota bacterium | reverse complement strand
GGGCCAGTCGAGTCAGCGTGCGGGCGATCCGCACGGCGGGTGGGGCCGCATCGTCGAGGGCCTGCTTGCGTGCGGCCGCTATTCGCTCGGAGGTCTTGATATCGCTGACCGTCGAGAGCAGCCGATGCACTCGGCGCCGGTCTTTGTCCTTCAGCGCCTTGCGCCATTCCTTCTCGAAGGTTCGCTGGGACTTGGCCGGGTTCAGGCGGTAGGCCCGTACGAGGTAGCCGTCCCAGGTATTTTGTGCTGAGGTCTCGTGCCGGCACTTGAACAGCGCGAGGTAGTATCCGCCGAGCTTCTTGGCAGCGGACTTCCAGATCCGGTCGTAGCGCTTGTGTGGGGCGGGCTTGTCGGTGTTGCCGCGCACCTTGGCCCACAGCGTTCGCATCCGATTGTTGCGCGACGAGAGCGACCGGGCTTCCGCGGTGTGGGTCTTGGCGCGGGCCTGCAGGTCGTTGCTCGCGCACCACTCCGCCACGT
>CAZANL010000937.1:0-1365 GCA_964486115.1 uncultured Planctomycetota bacterium | reverse complement strand
CCTTGATCTGCGTGCTGCGCTGGGCTTCGGCGGCTGGCAGCAGCATGGTCGACAGCAGCAGGAGTCCGACGAGACGGCAGCTCACGCGGTGACCGCCTCCACGCGGTGGAGATCGATGTCGCCGCCGCAGTAGATGTCGAAGTGGATCGCTGTCTGGACGGCCCGGCGGGCAAGTTCCTCAGGGTCCTCGACGTCTTCATAGAGTGTGTGAAGCGCGCCGACCGCGTAGTCCGAGCCGCCGCCGATGGCATGGTATTTCTTGTACCGGGCCACGCTCATCTGGCTGGTGACCCCGAAGATACCGTGTGGGTTGGCCAGCAGGAAGGTGGCGTCCAGGTCGGAGAACGGCGAGTCCTTGCGTTCGTCGCACTGATCGTTGACAAACCCGTACTCCTCCTTCATCTGGAGCCTCAGGTCGCAGAAGAACTCGAAGATCTCCCGCTCGCCTTCGAAGGCCGGCAGCTCTTCGAGAGAGTCGATGTAGTGCTCGAGGATGTTGTCGTAGACCGCCCAGCCGGCCGATCCGATCAGCGTGCTGCCGAAGCGTCGGACCTTGGGCCAGATGACATTGTCGGTGTGTTCCCGATGAGTGTCCCAGTTGGTCTGGCTGTCGCTGGCGACCACGATCAGGTCGCCCTTGCGTACGGCTGCGATGATCGTCATAGCTCCAGCACCTTGGGGGCGCTGGTCAGATTGTCGATGCCGTCCTGGGTCACCAGGACCAGGTCCTCGATCCGCACGCCGCCAAGCCCCGGATAGTACAGACCCGGCTCGACCGTCACCGTCATGCCGCTCTTGAGGATGTGCTTGGCGTCAGCGATTCGTGGGCGCTCGTGAATCTCCAGTCCCAGGCCGTGGCCGGTGCCGTGGAAGAAGCCCTGCGGGACGCCGTCGTGGCTGCCGGTCTGGTAGTCGCGCTCTTCGAAGCAGTTCTTCACCTGCTGGTGGACCTCCCGGCCGTCGACACCGTCCTTGATCGCCTCGAGCGCGGCTTGCTGGGCCGCCGCGACCGCCTCGTAGAGCTGGTGGATCTGGTCCGGCGCGTTCCCCTTGTAGACCGTTCGGGTGATGTCGGCCCAGTACTGGTTTGTGATCGAGCGCGGAAAGATGTCGACGATGATCGTCTGGTTGGCGTACAGCGGTCCGCTGCCCATGCAGTGAGGGTCGCAGCCCTGGTCGCCGCCAGCGACGATCGTGTCGAAGGCCAGCAACTCGCTGGAGAGCAGGGTGACCGAGATCTCGTGCTTGACGCGCTCGGAGGTCAGCGGGGCCCCGTCGAGCAGCAGCGCCCCGTCGGGTCCGACCTCAGCGGCCGCGATCAGCTCGAGCGCCGCCGGGAGGAAGTCGGCGTCGTGGACCGCCCGG
>CAZANL010000936.1:0-1870 GCA_964486115.1 uncultured Planctomycetota bacterium | reverse complement strand
CAGTCGATCCACGTCGAACGAGAACAGCGGCCCGTCCTCGAGTTGCACCTCGCCATTGTCAGTCGGGCCGCGGGCCCAGCTGTGGTCCAGCAGCACCACTCCACCTTGCATCGGCCCCATCGGAACGTCGAAACAGGCCGCACCGACCTGCCGGGCCAGCACCTCACGACCCCCATCAGCCAACAGATAAACGTCCACCCGGTAGCGACCGGCCAGCAGTCGATTGTCCGCGACCTGCAGCCGGACAGTCTGCTCGCCGATCTCCAGTGGCGCGCTGCCCGCCGCGTGAGCCGTGGAGCTACTGAAGACCAGGCGTCCGTCTTCGTCGTGGATCGCACACCCCAGGTCTACAGGCCTCCCTGGGTCATCCAGACGGCATTGGACGACGATCTCGAATGCCGACCGGCACCCGACCTGGGCCGGAACCGCAGCGGAGAGGATCTCGCTCATCGGCGATGCCGCTCCAGACGCTGTTCCATCTCGCGGTTGTGTCCGATGTTGTCGCAGGTCAGCTCGCAGTGGATCGAGCTGAATCTCGGATCGGGGGGCCGAGCGTCGCTCCAGGTACGAAAACCATTCTGCGAATCGCCGAACCAGATCTCCGAGAACGGCTGGTCGAGCAGGTTTCCAAGCGATGTGCGCGTCGCTTTGCAGCAAGAGCAGACCGACCCGTCCGCTTCGACCCGGGCGTAGGTCCAGCCGATCGTGCAGGGCGGCAGCCCCCCCACGGGCGCGACGTCATAGATCCCCTCGGCGGCGCGCGGGGCCGAAAGGCGGCGCTCGAAATCCTGCCATCCACGCCACTCGAACTGATGCTCGCCGACCTCCCAGCGCCGGTGGTAGTCATCGGCGATGCGGGCCAGGTCCTGATGCACCTGGGCCAGCTGGTCGGCGGTCAACAGAAACTGGTCGGTGCTCCCGGTGATCGGATCCATCGGAACGAGCGTGATGCCATCTCCGCTGCGTCGAGCGAGGTCGAACATCGCTGCCAGCTCGTGGTCGTTGCGATTGCAGATGACATGGCCGTGGAGCAGGAACGGCCGCCCCGGCCCATCACGGTTGGCGATCATCCAGTCGAGGTCATCGACGAGTCGATCGAAGGTCGCGGGGGGTTGGTTCGGATGGATCGCGTGATAGGCCTCGCGAGAGGCGGCCAGCAAGCTGACCTGGATCGTCCGCACGCCGGTGGCCAGCAGGGCATCCCTCCGGGCTTCACTGAGCAGGATGAAATTGGTCAACAAGCGGGCGTCCATCCCCAGCTCATTGGTTCGCGACAGCAGCTCGAAGATCCCATCGTACATCAGCGGGTCGCCGCCCCCGGCAAACAGCACCTCTCGGGTACCCAGCTGCGCCAGCTCCTCGAGAAAGCGCGTCATCCGCTCCAGCGGGAGCTGCTGGTTTCGATCCCAGTTGGAGCGCCGGTGGGCGCCGTCATCGAGGAACGGCGAGTGGCCCCAGCACATGATGCAATCGGTGTTACATCGGTTGGTGATGCAGATCTCGACGAAGCGGGGACCGACAAGAGCGCGTCCGCCATCCAGCACCCCACGAATCTCGCCCTCGTCATGCTTCATCAGAGAATGTCCACGTAGCGCGCTTCGAGCCGACGAAAAGCCCAGCAGCCGAACAGGAACACGCCGACCGAGACCACGGCGGGATACACCAGCGAGGGCGCCTGCGCCCCACCCTGCAGCGCATAACGAAAACCGTCGACCAGCGGCGTCAGCGGATTGTAGACGATGAGCCACTCCAGCACACTGCCGACCCGATCACGGACCCGGCTGATCGGGTAGAAGATCGGCGTCAGGAAGAACCAGGCCAGCATCGAGACCTCGACCAGGTAGCTGACGTCCTTGTAGCAGGCGTCGAG
>CAZANL010000935.1:0-1877 GCA_964486115.1 uncultured Planctomycetota bacterium | reverse complement strand
GCTCCCGCACGACCTCGACGCCACTGTACAGGCCGTGCTCCAGATCCTCCCAGAGCCGCTGCTGTAGTGCGTCGGCCCGCTCGGCGAACGGACCTTCGTGTTGCTCGACCGCGAGCAGGGACGTCGCTGTGAAGTCGCCGACGATCTGCCCCACTTCCGGGTGCAGCGGCAGGCGCTGGAACCGGGTCAGGTGCAACATGAACGACCGGCGCCGGCTCCAGCGACCAACCACCTCGGCGAAGCAGGCCGCCAGCACGCCGGAGGGTGTCAGCCCCCGCTCGCGTGCGCCCTGCTGCAGGATCTTCCACGGCTCGGCATCGAGCGCACCATCGAGCCGTACGAAGGTCGGATTCTCCAGCCCTTCGCCGTGTGGCTGCAGCGGCAGCTCGGGTGGCGACGGCAGCCCATCGAGCCGATCCAACCAGTAGGCCTTGTCCTTTTGGTAGCGCGGGTGCGTGTCGACCTGTTGGGTCGCCAGCACGTAGTCGCGAAACGACAGCGTCGCCTCGGGCAGCTCAGCGTGTGGGTTCTCGATCAGCGAACGCCACTCCTCGAGCATCAGCTGAAAGCTGTGGGCGTCGGCAATCAACGCGTCGATGCCGACGTGCAGCCGGCAGGTCCGGTCGTCCAGGCGGCTGACACGAATCTCGAACAGTGGCCAGATGTCCGCCGGAAAGACCTGATGCGACATGCGCGCGCGCGTCTCGTCGAGTTGCCGCACCCGAGCTTCGGTCGGCGCGTCGGTCAAGTCGTCGACGGCCAACACGTACGGCGGCAGCGAGTCTGCGGGAAGAATGTGCTGCAGCCCGTCGGACCGGACGATTGCGCGCAGCATCTCGTGCCGCGCGATGAGCTGCCGCAGCGCTTGCTCGGCACGGGCGGTGTCGAGGCCATCCTGCTCGAGTTCGATGTAGGTGTGAGCGCTGACGTTTCCCAGTTCCAGCGCGTCGCCGCGACCGACCCAGTACGCCTGTTGAATTGGCGTGAGTGGAAAGGGCTCGTGCCGCTGGCCTGGGTCCGGCAGGGCGCGCGGCAAACCCAAGATCCTGTCGCTGGTCTCGATCGCGGTGGTCAGGCCGGCGATCGTCGGTGCGTCGAGCAGCGTGCGCAGCGCCAGCTGCGCGCCATGCTCGGCCTCGATCCAGGCCAGCAGCTCGGTCGCGAGCAGGGAGTGGCCGCCCAGCTCGAAGAAGTCGTCGTCGCGTCCGACCGCCTCCAGTGCGAGCCGCTCGGCCCAATGCGCGGCCAGTGACCGCTCGAGCGCCGTACGCGGCGGCTCGATCGACACACCGCCCACGTCCTCGCGTCCCGGTGCCGGCAAGGCGGCGCGATCGAGTTTTCCGTTGGGTGTCAGCGGCAGGACTGGGAGGGCGACGAACGCGGCGGGCACCATGTAGCTCGGTAGGCGCGGGCCGAGATGATCGCGCAGCACGCTGGGTTCGGGCACGTTCACGTCCGCCCGCGCGACCAGGTAGGCCACTAGCCGGGAGTGGCCAGGTGTGTCCTCGCGCACCTGCACTATGGCCTGGTGCAGATCCGGGTGCGCGGCCAGCGCCGCTTCGACCTCCCCGGGCTCGATGCGGTGACCGCGCAGCTGGACCTGCTGGTCGATCCGTCCAAGGTGCACCAGTGTTCCGTCCGTCATCCGGCGACCGAGGTCGCCCGAGCGATACAGCCGGTCCCCTTCGCGCAGCGGATGTGGCACGAACCGCTCGGCGGTCAACGCCGGTCGATTGAGATACCCCCGGGCAACGCCCGCGCCGCCGATATGGATCTCGCCGGGCACGCCGTTGGGCACCGGGTGTCCCCCATCGTCGAGCAGCAACAGTTCGAGATCAGGAATCGGCACGCCGATCGGGCTCAGGTCCGGACGGGAC
>CAZANL010000934.1:0-1881 GCA_964486115.1 uncultured Planctomycetota bacterium | reverse complement strand
CAACCTGTTCACCTCCTATCAGTTCGGCCGAGAGGTCGTGGAGCGCTTCGGGGCCCTCGACCTGCCACTAGAGAAGCTGCGGCTCAACCACACGCCGATCTACTTCGAGCCCGAGCGCTGGCACAAGCTGACCCAGGGGTTCCCCTTCCCGATCTATCTGGACAATGTTCGAGCGGCTGTTCGTCTGCCGGTTCGCAAGCGCTTCAAGTTCATCATCAATCACAATCATCTGGTGAAAGAACTTCAGCGGTTCCAGGAGCTGGTCGAGCCGGACCAGACCTGCGAGATCAGTCTCAAGCCGATCAACGACCAGGGGGCGGGGCTGGTGACCGACCCGATGCGTCAGACGGCCTCCACGGTCCGTGGCCGGCTAGGTGACCTGGACGCGTTACTGTGTGATGCGGGCTGGACCGGCCAGCGGCCGCGGACCAGCATCGATCGACTCCGGCCGGTCATCGAATCGGGCGACGTCGGCTGCTGCCCGTTTCGCGCCGAGCCGCTGGAGTTGCGTCTGTCGCTACACAAGGTCAAGCAGGATGGCAAGGCAGTCCTCAAGTACCGCTATTGCCCTTACTTCCCGAGCGATTTCGGGCACCGCTTCCACGTCGGATCCGACCCGGTGGACCGGCTTTCCCGCAACTTCCGCAAGGGCCCGTTTCGCAGCCACTGCGATCGCTGTCGGCTGCTGAACTACGCCTGACTCGGGCGCGGGCCCGAGCAGTTGGGCATGCGCGTTGACCGTCAGCGATGGCCCGAATCGGAGGGCGCGACGATTCTCGGCGCTGGCGCGATTGGCCGTCTCCCGGGGTCTCAATGTGGGCTCGAGTTTCCGCGGGGGCTGTCAGTGCACCTGGCCGGATCGGACCTCAGGTTCCTGGGCAGCGCCACAGCCTGGATTTTTTGATAAAGTCCTGGTGGGGCCCTCGGCACGCAGTCCCGTTCGAGTCGACGGTGTGGACCGTCAGTGACACGATGTGCCGGGCGATTACCCGAGTGTAAGGCAAGCGTGAGGCGAAGATGAAGATCAACTGCATCGGCGGCGGCCCCGGTGGGTTGTACGCGGCAATTCTGCTCAAGTTGCAGTACCCCGACGCAGAGATTGACGTCTACGAGCGCAATCCACCGGATGTGGTCTTCGGGTTTGGCGTGGTGTTTTCCGACGCCACCCTGGGAAAGCTCGAACAGGCGGATCCGGTCACCTATGCCGCCATCTGCGATCGGTTTGCCCACTGGGACGACATCGACGTGGAATACCAGGGTCGGATCTGGCGGTCCACGGGACATGGTTTCTGCGGGTTCTCACGGTATACGCTGTTAGAGATCCTGCGAACTCGCTGCCTGGAGCTGGGCGTGCGGCTTCATTTCGAACACAAGGTGGAGAGCGAGGCCGATCTTCCAGCCGCGGACCTGGTGGTGGCCGCCGATGGTCTCAATAGCGGGATTCGAGAGCGGTACAAAGAACACTTTCAGCCGCAAGATGATCCGCGCCCCAACTACTTCATCTGGCTGGGCACCACCCTGGCCTTGTCGGCCTTTACTTTTTTGTTCGAGGAGAACGAGGCGGGTCTGTGGCGCGTGCATGCCTACCAGTACGAACAGGACCATGCCACCTTCATCATCGAGTGTACGGGGCAGACCTTCGAGCGTTCGGGGCTGGCAGTCCATGATGAAGCCGGCGCGATCGCCTATCTCGAGCAGCTGTTTGCCCGGCAGCTCGGTGAACACCGGCTCATCGGGAACAACTCGTTCTGGCGCCGATTCCCGACGATCAGCTGCGAGCGGTGGTTCAAGGACAATCTGGTTCTGCTGGGCGATGCGGTGCACACGGCGCATTACTCGATCGGCTCCGGGACCAAGCTCGCCATGGAAGATGCCATTTCG
>CAZANL010000933.1:0-1883 GCA_964486115.1 uncultured Planctomycetota bacterium | reverse complement strand
CAGCTCAGGTACAAGGAGAGGGCGACTTCCGCGCTGGATGAGGCCTCGAGCCTGTGGGTCAGAGTGGAAGGCGTCCCCGCCCTCGCGTCGAAGCCGGAGAGCATCTGGTGCCACAAGAGCACGCATTCGCAAGGCAGGTCGACGTGGGTTCAGGGTCGGGGACCTCCCAAACCTATCCGATGGAGACAGCCATGACAGGTATCGGCATCGACGTGAGCAAGGACAGCCTCGCTGTCGCCGTTGCGCGCGTGGACTGGACTGGAGAGTTCCCCAACTCCTCCGCCGGTCACAAGCAGCTTGTGCGGGCGCTGAAGAGGCGTTCCCAGGGTCCCCGACGCGTTGTCATCGAGCCCACATCCACCTACTACCTCGCCATCGCCACGCTCCTTGCGAACACCGCCTACTTCGAGGTCATGATCGCGAACCCGCGGACAACGGCCAACTTCGCCAAGGCGCTGAACCAGCGGGGCAAGACCGATGCGGCCGACTGCGGGATGCTGGCGAAGTACGCATCCACGATGCCGTTTGTCCGGTGGAACCCGCCCTCGGCAGCCGCGGTGGGCCTGCGCTCGTTGGTGCGCCGGCGTCTGCAGCTCGTTCGTCAGCGGACCATGGAGAAGACACGGTTGAAAGAGGCCGTCGCCACGGGGGGAGACGACATCGTCATCGAGGATATCGAGGCGACCCTGGACTTTCTCGACAGTCGCGTCGCGGCCATGGAGAAAAGGGCGGTCGAGTTGGTCCGGGCCAACCAAGAGCTAGAAGAGTGGCGCCGTCGTCTGTGCACGATTCCCGGTGTCGCCGACATCACGGCGCTGTCCGTGATCGCCGAGCTCGTGTGCCTTCCCAGCGACATCGGAGCCAAACAGCTCACAGCCATGGCTGGCCTCGATCCCCAACCCCGTCAGTCCGGGATGAGGGACGCGGCGCGCCACATCTCGAAGAAGGGCAACAAGCGGCTGCGCACCGCTCTGTACCTGGCGGCGTGGAACGCCGCTTCCTTCTCACCACACGTCAAGGCCTGGAAGAACCAGCTCATCGAGAGAGGGAAGGCACCCAATGTCGCCTATGTCGCCACGGCCAGAAGGCTGCTCGTCGCGATGCACCACATGACACGCACGAACTCGGACTGGGACGGGGAGAGCTTCCATGCCTCGGTCCCCTGACGGCCGGCCTCAACCTCGCCACGACGTCACGGCCCCGGCACGTAGCGTTTTGCGGGCCCGCCGGCCGAAGAACCGCTGCTCGCCGGCGGCGGTCTGGCGGGTTCGCGGCCTGCAACGTGGGGGGGCCCCTCCTTCGCCCCTCCGACGAGGTCCAGGCCGCCCTGACCGAGACAAGAGGAGGGCCTGGTGCACCAGAGGGCCTGTCAAGCGAATAGCGCAGACTGGCGCTCGCCCGTGTCGGCGAAAGCCTCCCATGACGCGGCATTGTCGCGCAGCGACAATTCGCGGCTTGGGTGGACCGTAGGGCGCCGAGCCCGGGAGCGAAGCGATCCGCACGCAGTGCGGACGCGCAGTGACAACAGGCGCTCGGCGCGGGGCCCTCCGGCCCGAGCCCTCCGGCCCGAGCCCTCCGGCCCGAGCCCTCCGGCCCGAGCCCTCCGGCGCCCCGTGGAGACCTGCGGCCGGGTCTGCCTTGCCGCCCTCTCCGATGACTCTCCACCCGGTCCCCGACAGCCTGGGCCCCGACATCCACCAAATCTAACACCTGCCGTCCTGACCCCGTTTCGGTCGACAGAGCATCTGACCCCGATCCGACGACCCCGATCCGACTTCCTGGCCTCAGCCTCTTGACCGTCGACAGAGCATCTGACCCCGTTTGCCTCATTCCACGTTTCCGGTCACGACGGCATCTTGGCCCGGTACGTAGCTGAGTGCGGG